>JASMTI010000216.1:0-62236 GCA_041694375.1 Bacteroidales bacterium
ACCACAGCGACGTTTACGCTGCACGCCAAACTGGTTTTGCCATGTTGGCATCAGGTTCGGTACAAGAAGAAATGGACTTGGCCGGTGTAGCACACCTTGCTACAATCAAGTCAAGGATCCCATTCCTTGCTTTCTTCGATGGGTTCCGCACCTCTCATGAGCTACAGAAGGTTGAGGCTATGGAAATTGAAGACATGAAGCCACTTGTTGATATCGATGCCCTTAACGAATTCCGTCAGCGCGCACTCAACCCCGAGCACCCTGTAACACGTGGTACTGCCCAAAACCCCGACATCTTCTTCCAGGCTAAAGAATCTGTTAATAAATTCTACGAAGATGTCCCGGAAATTGTTGAAGACTACATGAAGAAAATCAGCAAAATCACCGGCCGTAAATACGACTTGTTCGATTACTACGGTGCCAAAGATGCTGAGAATATTGTAGTGGCAATGGGTTCGGTTACCGATACCATTAAAGAAACCATTGATTACTTAGTGGCCAAAGGCGAAAAAGTAGGTTTAATTGCGGTTCACCTGTTCCGTCCGTTCTCTACAGAACACCTGATGAGAGCCCTGCCTGCTACTACTAAACGCATTGCCGTGCTCGACCGCTCAAAAGAGCCGGGCTCAGTGGGCGAACCACTTTACCTCGATATACGTAACTCGATTGGTGAAGCACTTGAAGCAGGGAAAGCCCCATTTAAAGAATGGCCTGTAATTGTTGGCGGCCGTTATGGTTTAGGTTCAAAAGACACCACGCCTTCACAAATTATCGCGGTTTTCAAAAACCTCGAAATGAAAGAGCCTAAAAATAAATTTACACTGGGTATTGTTGACGATGTTACCTTTACATCGCTACCATTGCTCGATGAAATTAAAGTATCGCCCGAAGACCTTGTTGAAGCTAAATTTTATGGCTTAGGTTCTGACGGTACGGTAGGTGCCAATAAAAACTCAATTAAAATTATTGGTGAAGCAACCGACAAATTCTGCCAGGGCTATTTCGAATACGACTCGAAAAAATCAGGTGGCTTTACCTGTTCACACCTTCGCTTTGGCGACAGCCCAATCCGTTCAACTTACATGGTAACAACACCCGACTTTGTTGCATGCCATGTTCCGGCTTACATCAACTCATACGATGTGCTAAAAGGTTTGAAAAAAGGCGGAAGCTTCTTGCTGAACACAATTTGGGACGAAGAAGAAACCAAAAAACGCTTACCGGCCAAAATGAAGAAATACATGGCCGAGAACAATATCAATTTCTACACCATCAAAGCAACCAAGCTGGCTGAAGAAATTGGACTTGGAAACCGTACCAACACCATCTTGCAAAGTGCATTTTTCAAAATCACCGAGGTAATTCCTTACGAGATGGCTGTTGACCAAATGAAAAAATTCATTGTAAAATCGTACGGTAAAAAAGGTGAGCAAATTGTAAACATGAACTACGCTGCTGTTGATGCAGGTGGTAAAAATGTAAACAAGATAGAAGTGCCAGCCGAATGGGCATCAATAGATACAAACTCAAAAGAAGACAACGGCAACCGTCCTGAGTTTATTAAAAATGTAGTTGACGTTATCAATGCCCAAAACGGCAACAGCCTTCCGGTTTCAACATTTGTCGACCGCGAAGATGGTACGTTCCCTGCTGGCACAACAGCTTACGAAAAACGGGGCATCGCCATCAACGTACCCGAATGGCAGGCTGAAAACTGTATCCAGTGCAACCAGTGTGCCTATGTTTGCCCGCATGCTGCAATCCGTCCTTTCTTGCTTACAGAAGAAGAAGCCAACAATGCACCTGCAGGAACAGAAGTAATTGATGCCAAACCGGCAAAACAATTCGAAGGGCTGAAATTCAAAATTCAGGTTTCGCCACTCGACTGTACAGGTTGTGGCAACTGTGCCGATGTTTGTCCTTCAAAAGAAAAATCACTGGTAATGAAAACGCTCGACTCACAAATGGAAGAAGTTGAACGTTACGAGTACATGGACAAAAATGTTGGCTACAAAGAAGTTGTTGACAAATTTAAAACGGTTAAAAACTCACAGTTTGCACAACCATTGTTCGAATTCTCTGGTGCATGTGCCGGTTGTGGTGAAACACCATACATCAAAACCATCACTCAACTTTATGGTGAGCAAATGATGGTAGCCAACGCTACAGGATGTTCTTCAATTTATGGTGGATCAGCACCTTCAACTCCTTATTGCGCACACCAGAAAAGCGGAAACGGGGTTGCATGGGCAAACTCACTGTTTGAAGACAATGCCGAATATGGCTTTGGAATGGCAGAAGGGATCAGCGCACAACGTGCCCGCATTGAAATGGTAATGAAAGATGCCATGAAAAACGGTGCAAGCGATGCTGAAAAAGAAGCTTACACCGAGTGGCTTGAAAACAAAGACACCATTAACGGTTCAAAAGCTGCAACCCAAAAAGTATTAAAGGCAGTTGAAGGGTCGAAACACGAAGCCGCAAAAATCATCAACGAACTGAAACAGTACCTTGTTAAGAAATCTGTTTGGGTATTTGGTGGCGACGGATGGGCCTACGACATTGGTTACGGTGGTTTAGACCACGTAATTGCCAGTGGCGAGGACATCAACATCCTGGTAATGGACACCGAGGTTTATTCAAATACCGGTGGACAATCATCAAAATCGACACCAACAGGTGCTATTGCTAAATTTGCGGCATCGGGTAAAAAAATCCGCAAAAAAGACCTTGGCGCCATGGCCATGACCTACGGTTATGTGTATGTAGCACAAGTGGCAATGGGTGCAAACAATGCACAATATTTCAAAGCGCTGAAAGAAGCCGAGGAATATCCGGGACCATCCCTCATTATCGCTTATTCTCCATGTATCAACCACGGTTTACGCTCAGGAATGGGTAAAACACAGGAAGAAGAGAAAAAAGCAGTACAATGTGGCTACTGGCACTTGTACCGCTACAACCCAATGCTAGAAGCTCAAGGCAAAAACCCATTTGTACTTGACAGCAAAGAGCCTAACTGGGATGAATTTGACAACTTCCTGAAAGGTGAGGTACGTTACACATCACTTATGAAAGCATTCCCTGCCGAAGCGGACACACTGTTCAAAGTAGCCAAAGAGGATGCCGAATGGCGTTATAAATTTTACAAGCGTCAAAATGAACAAGAATGGTAGATAATAATACCACAAAGGTGTTATGAACAGAATAAAAAGGGTTGCTTGTAAAGGCAGCCCTTTTTTTTATTCATTTTTCAAACTGTTTACTTTAGCTTATATGTCAAAAATATTAATTTAGATTTCCATCGTTTACTCTTAAACAAAACACAATAAATTATGAACACTTCTTTAAAATCAAAACAAATTGCCATATACGGAGCCGGGGCATTAGGTACAATTCTAGGCGCTTATTTAACTAAGGCAGGTTTAAATGTTGATTTAATAAACCGAAATAAATCACATGTTCAGGGTTTTAAAAAGAATGGGGCACAGGTTAAAGGCACTGTAAATTTTAAAATACAAGTAAAAGCACTCTTGCCAAATGAAATATCGAAAAAGTACGACATTGTTTTCTTAATGACGAAACAACTTGATAATGAAAATATAGTATCCTACATACAAAATTTTATGGTTGAAGATGGAATTATATGCACAACACAAAATGGGATTCCGGAGTTGTCTGTTGCCAGTATAATCGGTGAAGAAAAAACCATTGGGTGTGCAATTGCATGGGGTGCAACCATGCTCGGAAATGGGGTTTGTGAGCTCACATCAACCCCTGACAGCCTTACCTTCAGTATTGGATCACCCGGTAAAAACAACCAAAATAAAGTCAACGAAGTGAAGAATATACTTGAGCAAATGGGACCGGCCATCATTGAAGATAATTTCATGGGGGCACGTTGGTCAAAACTTTTAATAAATGCCTCATTTAGTGGCATGTCAACGGTTTTAGGCTGCACTTTTGGCGAAGCAGCCCAAAACAAAGCATCCCGAAAATGCATTCTACATGTAATTAAAGAATGTATAGATGTTGCTGATAAAGCAAATATCAATATCGAAAGGGTTCAGGGGAAAGATATCCGTAGATTATTAAACTATAACAACAACATAAAAAAGGCAATATCCTACCATATGATCCCACTACTGATTAAAAAACACGCGAAACTAAAAGCCAGCATGCTACAGGATATTGAAAACAAAAAACCCACCGAAGTAGATGCCATAAACGGTATCGTTAGCAAATATGGTCACAAATATAATATCGAAACACCTTATAACGACATGATCATTAAGATCATACATGATATTGAAAAAGGAACACTTTCAACAGGTTTTAAAAATCTTACATTTTTCAATTTTTGAAATATTTTATAAATTTCTTTCCTCAAAAGAAGAAGCCTAAAATTACTGCAAATTATCCCCTTAAAATTAGTGTACAGAACAGAAACATTTAATATATTCGGCAAAATTTTAAAATCGAAAAACAATGTTAAAAGATATCTTAGCTATTTCGGGTCAGCCCGGGTTATACAAAATCATATCAAAGGGTGGTAAAAACCTGATTGTTGAATCGTTAGAAACCGGGAAACGCATTCCGGCACACTCAACCAACAAAATTATCGCATTGGAAGACATTGCGATTTTTACAACTGACGGGGAAGTACCGTTAAAAGAAGTTATGAAAAAGATTGCCGATAAAGAGGATGGCAAACAAAGCATCGACCACAAATCGTCGGGAAATAAATTGAAAAGCTACTTTGCCGAAGTCCTTCCCGAATACGATGCCGACAGGGTTTATGTGTCCGACATTAAAAAAGTAATCCAATGGTACAACATCCTGCAGGAAAAAGATATGCTTACGTTTCAGGAGGAAGACGAAGAAAAAGAAGAAGAAAAGGGTGACAACAATCAAAAATCAGAAGAATAGATTCTGTTAAAAGTAAAAATATTAAAAAAGCTGCTCAAAATCGGGCAGCTTTTTTTAATGTATTCTAATTCTGTTTATAACATTTAATCCAATCAATATCTAACCGGTGTGGCAAGTCCGGGGTGTCTTTCACAACTTCGGTTTCAATACGCAAATGGAAAGTTTCATGCGGTACATCATCGGTTATTGTCCCCATGTGCTTGTCATTTACTTTCCACTCAAGCTTTTCGGGTGTCCAGTTAAGCGAAATAATCATATATCCTTTAGCCGGGAACTTCAATTTAACCGGCTTAAATTTTTTATCCTGATGGTCGGTCGTCACAACCCCGCCATACATTTTATTTCCCCAGGCAGTGAACAACCTTACGCAATTGTCTTCCTCGTCATCAGCCAGCGAAACCGAAGTGACAACACCTTTAATCTTCGATGCTTTAAGCTTCACTTCATATAAACCATATTGTTGGTTAAAACCCTTCATCGACTGCAAAATACCTGATACATAATGAAATGTTTTTGGCACAAAACCAAATTTCTCATCCCAATATAAACCTTCAATATTTTCCTTTTTGGTTTCAAGGGTCAGCAGGCTGTTTTCAGTGTCAAAGTTATCAAGCCCGTTAGCATAATGCAACTGGTTTTTAATCGAAAAATTCTTTCCCGGGCCTTTCTGTGCAAGCGGGGTTACACAATCCCAAACTTCGGGGTTTATCGAGTCAAACTGCTCCACAAACGTCTCGCTCCATTCCCTGAAAAACCTAAATTTATCGGTATCGTTATACGACATGTATAACTTTATTTCGGGGTCTGAGTTTAGTTTTTCGTATTCTTCAAGCAACTGAAAATCTTCCGTTTTTTCATATCGCTTTTCATCTTTCAGGTAAGCCACCCTTTCATTAAACTCATCCGAATTTACCTCAGCCTTCATATCTTCGTACTGGTTGAGCAACGACGAATCTTTTACCTTCAAATAATTACGGTACATCCCCGACTTCAGCATCTTTTTATAAAACAAAACATCAGGCGAAGTTTTCAACTCCTCATAACGCTTTTTCTTCGCATAAGCCTCGGTATCGTCCCACCTTCCGGCTTTTTCTTTATCTTGCTTTTCAATATTTTTAAACCGCCTCAGTTCAGCCTTATAAGCCCCTTTTTTCACATAAGCTTCCAAATCTGCCAGCTCGCCCATAACCTGTTTTTCCTCAACTTCCTGCATCCTCGCAAAATCCTGCGACGCCAAAAACTCAAAATACCGGGCTATTTTTTTACTATTCTCAATCTTCAAAAACTGCTTCATCAGCTTTTCCTCAGCCGCCCCTTTGTAACGCAGCCCCTCAATCTCATCCTTTTTTTTCTGAAAAGGTATCGATTCAACCTGCTCTTTCAGTGTCAGGTACCTTTTTAATTTATCTGATTCTTCAACTTTATTATAGGTCTGATAATCGTCCCAAAGCTGCGCCCTTTCCTTCTCAATCAGCTCAGTATCTTTTATTTTACTTCCGAAAATCATAGCAGAATTAGCTTATTAATTAATAATTTCTAAAGATGCATAAAAATAATCAAAGTTCGATGTATTTTATACAAATTCAAAATAAAAACCATTAGGCGGGCTACGGGCTACAGCTCATAGTGCCTTTATGTTTGCTTTGTTTCGCAGGGCATGCAGGTAGCTCCCCCTGGTTGCTCCTGCACACCCGCTCAACATTAGCAAACATTTCAGTCAGCTAACCGCTTCCACCCTGCCCGTTACTTCGCTCAACTTTAACGGGCACCCAACACCGCCATCACAACTTATTTTTAGTAAATCAACCACTTTCGTTGTATCTTTGCAGCCAGAATCAAAAAAATAGAACAATATGCTTAAAGCCGAAATGCACACCAGCAAAGGTGTAATGAAAATTGAATTTTACGAGAAAGATGCACCCGGAACAGTTGCCAACTTTGTGAAATTATCGGAAGATGGATTTTACGACGGGCTCAACTTTCACCGCGTTATACCCGGTTTTGTAATCCAGGGCGGATGCCCCGATGGCACAGGTGCCGGTGGCCCCGGGTACACCATCAAGTGCGAGCTCAATGGCGAAAATCAGTACCACGACCGCGGTGTTTTATCAATGGCACATGCAGGGCGCGACACCGGAGGCTCACAGTTTTTTATCTGCCACAACCGCGAAAACACGGCACACCTCGACCGCAAACACACATGTTTTGGCAAAGTTTACGAAGGCCTCGACATTATCGATAAAATACGGCAGGGCGACGAAATTGAGAAAGTCATCATTTTCGAGGAAGACTGAAGTTTAGTAAAAAGTCATTGGTCAATTTGAAACCTGAAACCTGAAATTTGGAATTTGTTTCAAAATAATCAGTACAACACTAAACAAAACAGGCGATTTAAATGTCTTTAATAGTAAATCATATCATTACGATTGTTTACTATGCAGAAAACAGAATCGCCTGTAAGCAATCTTGATACAGAGGCTATTGAAGCCCTGTATCAAGATTATAAAAACAACCCGGATGACCTCGACGAAAGTTGGGTCAATTTTTTTAAGGGTTTTGAGCTCGCTACGCAGAATTATTCCAAAGGGGCAAAACCCTCGCAGTGTGTCAATCTCGACAGAGAATTCAAAATACTTAATCTCATTCAGGGATACCGCCAACGTGGACATCTTTTTACGCGCACTAACCCGGTGCGTACACGCCGTAAATACACACCAACGCTCGACATTGAAAATTTTGGGCTCGACAAAGCCGACCTCAACGAAATTGTTGAAGCAGGCAGTGAAATAGGAATGGGGCCGGCAACCCTGCAGAAAATTATTGACCATCTGCAAGACACTTATTGCGAATCGGTGGGCGTTGAATACCTTTACATGCGAAAGCCCGAGGTAGTCAACTGGCTCAAAAGCAAAATGGAAAGTTCACGCAACCGGCAGGAATTCAAACCCGAAGAAAGCCTCCACATATACGACCACCTGAAACAAGCCGTTGGCTTCGAAAATTTTATCCACAAAAAATTTGTGGGACAAAAACGCTTTTCACTCGAAGGCAGCGAGGCAATGATACCGGCACTGGATGCCATTATCGAAAAAGGCTCTGAACTTGGCATATCCGAATTTGTAATTGGCATGGCACACCGTGGGCGCTTAAATGTGCTGGCCAACATTATCAAAAAACCTTATGAAGATATCTTCCGTGAATTTTTCGGAAAAGAATACAGTGGTGACATTTCATTGGGCGATGTAAAATATCACCTTGGTTATGAAAATGAAATCACAACCGACAATGGTAAAAATGTGAGGTTGAGCTTGCTGCCCAACCCATCGCACCTCGAAGCGGTAACACCTTTGGCAATCGGGATGGCACGTTCGCGCATCGATTCAACTTATCAGGGCGACGACACTAAAGTTGCACCCATCATCATACATGGCGATTCGGCTATTGCCGGACAGGGCGTAGTATACGAAATGGTGCAAATGGCCAACCTCACCGGGTATAAAACCGGTGGTTCAGTGCATATTGTCATTAACAACCAGGTTGGTTTTACAACCAACTACCTCGAAGCACGCTCAAGCACCTATTGCACCGATGTTGCAAAGGTTACACGCTCCCCGGTGTTCCATGTTAACGGCGACGATGTTGAAGCGCTCATTTATACCGTAGAATTAGCCATGGAGTTCAGGCAGCGGTACGAAAGCGATGTATTCATCGATGTACTGTCGTACCGTAAATACGGGCACAACGAAGGGGATGAACCCCGTTTCACACAGCCTCTCCTCTACAAAGCCATTGGCAACCATCCAAACCCGGCCGAAATTTATGCCCAAAAACTCATTGAAAGAAAAGTTATCACAAGTAATGAGATAAAAAAGCGGGTAACAAAATTTGATGAACTGTTGGATAAAAAACTCGATGAATCGAGAAAGAACGATAAGCTCAACATTACAAACTTTTTAATCAATGAATATAAACAGTTTAAAAATCCAGTAAAAGCCGATTTGTTTCAACCTGTTAAAACCGGAGTAGAAGAAGAAAAACTTAAAGAAACAGCCCGGTTATTGTTTAACCTGCCCCCCGATAAAAAATTCTATCGCAAAGCATTAAAACTGGTCGAAACCAGAAAGAAAATGGTTGAAGAAGACCGCCTCGACTGGGCTTTATGTGAATTTTTGGCATACGGGAGCCTGGTTAACGATGGCCACCCTGTACGGTTAAGCGGGCAGGATTCTCAACGTGGTACTTTTGCCCATCGCCATGCCGCATTGGTTGAAGAAGACACCGGGAAAAAATACTTCCCGTTAAACGATATCAAACCCGGTTTTCCCAATGTACATGTATTTAACTCTCCCCTGTCTGAGTACGGGGTATTGGGCTTTGAATATGGTTATGCACTTGCCATGCCCAATGTGCTCACCATTTGGGAAGCCCAGTTTGGCGATTTCAGTAACGGTGCGCAAATTATCATCGACCAGTACATTACATCGGCACTCGAAAAATGGGGACTATACAATGGTTTGGTGATGTATCTGCCACATGGTTACGAAGGACAGGGACCTGAGCACTCCAGTGCACGTATCGAACGTTTTATTGCCCAGGCAACCAATAACAACATTCAGCTGATGAACCTTACAACACCTGCCAATCTTTTTCATGCCTTACGCAGGCAAATGTTGTGGCAATACCGCATACCATTGGTTATCTTCACACCAAAAAGCTTGCTCCGCCACCCCAAAGTTATCAGCTCGTTTAACGACCTCAACGGTCAGTTTAAAGAGACCATCGACGATGAAACGGAAACCCCTGAAAATGTTGAAACGCTGGTATTTACAACCGGTAAAATATTTTACAGTCTCGACGAAATACGAGAGAAAGAAAAACGTGAAGACATTGCCCTGATTCGTATTGAGCAACTCTACCCTTTCCCCGAAGAACAAGTTGCAGGCTACATTGAAAAATACAAAAATGCCAAACGGAAAATTTGGGCACAGGATGAACCCGAAAATATGGGGGCAGCTCCATACGTAGGACGAAATTACCCGCAGTTCAACCTCGAAATTGTTGCCCGCAAAGAAAGCGCAAGCCCCGCAGGCGGGTTAATGGAACAACATAACCGACGTTTCAAAAGAATTGTTGACAAAATATTTAACGCAGGATAATCATTTTCAAGCAACTAGATATGATTAAAGAATTTAAAATACCAAGTCCCGGAGAATCAATTTCGGAAGTTGAGTTGGCCGAATGGCTTGTTGAAGACGGTGCATACGTTGAAAAAAACGACGAGCTGGCTGAAATCGAGTCTGAAAAAGCAACCCTGCAACTTGTGGCAGAAGAAAGCGGAACAATAAACATTAAAGTTAAGGCAGGCGAAACTGTGAAAGTTTGGGCTGTTGCCTACACAATCGATACTTCGACTGGCTCAGCAAGCAATAATTCGGCAAGCGCTGGTTCGAAAGGCTCAGCAACCAAAGGTTCGAAAGGCCCGACAACTGATAGCTCAGAAGATTCGGATAATAAAGAAGTTGGTAAAAATGAGGTGAAAAGCATTGCAGGTACAGAAGCTGAAAAGAGCGAAAAAACAAACGCTAAGGATACTGATGAGACAACCGGCAGAAAGACCAACAACAAGCCGCAATCGGATGAAAGCTCAGCTAAAATCACCCCCGTCGCCGCTGAAATCATGAAAGAAAACAACCTCAATGTTGACGATATCATCAATGGACTAAAACGCATCACTAAAAGTGAAGTTAATGCCGTAATCGATTCTAGAAATGAACAACCTACAACCTCGTTTGATACTTCGGCAGCATCACATGGTGAAGAACGCAATAAGATGTCAATGCTCCGTCGCAAATTAAGCGAACGGCTTGTTAAAGTAAAAAACGAAACCGCCATGCTCACAACGTTTAATGAAGTTGACATGAGCACGGTAATGGAACTTCGCAAAACAATGCAGAACAGTTTTGTCGAAAAATATGGGTTCAAACTTGGCTTTATGGGCTTTTTTGCCAAAGCAGTCAGCATTGCTGCACGTTTATACCCAACTGTTAATTCACAAATCGATGGCGATGAAATTGTAACACCAAACTATGTTGATGTTGGCATTGCCGTTCAAACCCCAAAAGGGCTAATGGTGCCAAATATTAGGAATACTGAATCAAAATCGATTGCCAAAATAGAACAAGAAATTAAGGAATTAGCCGAAAAAGCCCGGAATAAAAAAATAAGCGTTGAAGAGCTTTCAGGAGGCACCATTTCAATTACCAATGGCGGGGTTTTCGGCTCGTTGCTTTCAACGCCCATTATCAACCCGCCACAATCGGCTATATTGGGCATGCACAACATTGTTGACCGCCCTGTGGCTGTTAACAATCAGGTTGTGATACGCCCCATGATGTATATTGCCCTATCGTACGACCACCGTATTATTGATGGCAAAGATTCGGTTGGTTTTCTGAAATCCGTTAAAGAACTCATTGAACAACCCGAAAAGATGCTCACAAACGGAAACGACCCTGCAAAAATACTGTTGGGGCTATAATATTAGTTGATTGAGTCATTGGTCATTGGTGGGTTAGAATAGTTGCTAACTAAAATGTTATTCATTAAACGTGTCAGAATACCTGTTGTCCTCTTAGTTCCGTTAGGAACGACATAATATTGTAGCGTCGGGTTTTAACCCGATGGTTATGGTCGTTTAATGTGTAGTATTGGGCGTTTTTTTGAAGGTTCGCCCCTCTTTTGACCGGCCAACTGGTGATGTTGATAATGATAAAGATGGCATGGTAGCCATGGCCTGAAATTGAAACCTGAAACTTGAAATTTCTTAATTTATTCAACCAAAATCAACCCTTCGCTTTCGCCGGTTATGCATTGCCCGCCATTGGGGGTAACAATAAATGTATCTTCAACACCAACCATTCCAACTCCTTCGACACCTTTTTTGGGCTCGATGGCAAAAACCATGTTTTCTTCAAGCGGCGCTTTAAACCTCTTGGCTATTACCGGGTATTCATCAACAGTCAGCCCAATGCCATGACCCAAGAAATTAACTTTACGGTTTCCATACCCCATGAAATTCTTCAAAAAATCAGGGTTTAACCTTCCTGTAACGGCCTCATAAATTTCTTCGGGGATATTACCGGGTCTGAGCAATTCTGCCGTTTGTTTCTGTATATCTACACACTGATGATGTATGGCAATCACCTCTTCAGGCAGTTTTTTTCCGAACATGTAAGTCATGGTTTTATCTGAATGATAACCATTTACACCGATACCCATATCAATAAAAACAAGGTCGCCTTTTTTCAGCTTCCTGTTTCGGCTTCCAAGTCCGGGCATTGCAGCATTCAGGCCACGATGGCCACCGGGGCCGTCAAAATTCGTAGGGAACAAAGAATTATCGCCAAAACTCAACTGTGCAACGGCAATTTCAGTATCAAACATGGCAAACCGTGCGGTTCCCTGATGACCTTCTTTAACCATCACCTCATAAAGCTCAGCCGCCAAATCGGCTTCGGTCATACCTTCGCGTAACATCCCGGGTACTTTCTCTTCCAAAACACGTTTATGAATGTGCCCCGCCTGCTTCATGTAGCCTAATTCCCAATTACTTTTTACTGCCCTTGTTTGGGCAATTTGAAAATCGAGTGGTTTATATTGCTTAAAAGAAAAATGTTTCTGGAAACGCTGAAACATCCCTAATGGTACAAATTCTGTTTCGAGATAAATATGCCCTGGTAAATTTGAATAATCTGCCACCGCATCACGATAACTGCTCATGGGTTTAATAACCGGAAAATCCGATTCATGTATCGTACGTTCATAACTACGGCGTGCCCATAAAGTTGCATCTTTGCCACGTTCAATTATCAGCATGCCATCGGGCATTGAACCCGTGAAATACAACAGGTTTATCTTACTGAAGACAACTGCCATTTGCCAACCAGGACAATCGTTGTCCATAATATGGCAAAATTTATCCATCCTGTTTTTGAGTTCAATAGCTGGTGTTTTATCCTTCATCTCCATATTTTATTATCATAAAAACACAAAAATAGGAGTTTAAAACAAACTCACGAAAAAAAGAAAGTCAAATATATTGCAGCCACTCCATTTGCAGCAATATCTACGAATATAATAAGTTAAGGGTTAAGGCAACATATTTTCAACTTATGGGTTATAAGGATAGTGGTTCTTTAAAGGAACAAATGCTTTCTATAAGTTTAACAAGTAAATATATTTTTTATGAGAAAACTAAGCAAATTGGTATTTCCCTTACTTTTATTGTCGATTATTGTAGGGTGTAACGAAGAAGTAGAAGACAATAATTCATCGAAGGGAAGTTTATCAATTCAATTAACAGATGCACCTTTCCCGTCAGATATGGTTTCAGAAGCTAATGTAACGATCAACAAAATTGAAGTCAGAAAGAGTAGTGAAAGTGATGGGAGTCCATTCATTACCTTATCTGAAGAAGAAAAGACTTTCAATTTACTGGAATTAACAAACGGAATAACAGCAACACTTGCTGAAATTGATGTAGATACCGGTGCTTACAACCTGATTCGATTGTATGTTGCCGATGCTAACATTGTAACCAATGATTCAACTTATAATCTTAAAGTTCCCAGTGGTTCTGCATCGGGGATAAAGATATTCATCAATCCATCGGTTGTGGTAACATCTGATTCAACATCACAGGTACTGCTCGATTTTGATGTTAGTCAATCGTTTGTTGTTCAGGGGAATCCTGACTCACCAGCAGGCATTAAAGGTTTTATCTTCAAACCTACAATTAAGGCTACTAATTTAACTGTAAGCGGCCAGTTAACTGGTATGGTAACCGATAGTTTAGATGCAGGAATACATGGTGCACAAGTTGCTATTTATACCGCAGACACACTTCATACCAGTACTTTATCAAACAATGCAGGTAATTACACCTTCGTTGGACTCAATACAGGGAACTATGATGTTACAGTAGAATACAACAATTATAAGCCTGTAACCATTGAAAATATTGAGGTTATTGCAGGAGAAAGTGTGACACAGGATATACAGTTAACAGAAACAGAATAGCTTCCTAAAATACAATACAATTAAAATCGAGAGGACACAAAAAACGACAGTCAAAATAAATTGGCTGCCGTTTTTTTTATCATCTATTTTCAAGCACCATTAATAATGGCTCATCATCATTTGCATGATACCGCCACCATTTCTGACATTGGTGTAACCCAATTGCATCAGCACCTGTTGGGCATAAGCCGAACGGGCACCGGTAGCACAATACACAACAATTTCGCGCGAAGGGTTTTTCCCTAGTTCTTCGTAACGGTACATCAACTCGTCGAGCGAAATGTTAACAGCCCCCTGTACTGCCCCACCCCTAAATTCATCAGGTGTACGCACATCAACTATAATCGGCTCATTGGATTCTTTTTCAACTTTAGCCCCTTGTTTTTCTGGTTCTTCAGCTTTTGTATCTTTCTCTTCCCCAATCGATTTTTCTTCAACCGGGAGCAATTCAATTTGTAAATGTTTAAATCCGACTGTGCGAGCATGCCGCTGAAGTGAAATATGCCCTCCGGATATATTAAACACATTGGTAAACCCAGCGCCCAAAAGGGTACGCAAAGCCTGATGGCCTTTTTTCCCAGTCTCGTCGTAAACCAGTACCGTACGGTTTTTAGGAAGGGTGCTGATTTCTTGACTCAATATTTCCAACGGTAAATGTTTTGCCCCCTTTACATGGGTTTTTTCATAAGCAAAAATATCACGTACATCAACAAACACGGGGTTATGTGATTCAACAAAAATATCAAGTTCAGAAGATGTAACCGACGGGCTATACCCTGTCATACGGTTTTCGGCCGTAAATGCTGCCATATTCAAGGCATCATTGGCAGTGCCAATTGGTGGCGAATATGCGAAATCAATATCAGCAAGGTCGCTAACCGTAAGCTTCGAAGCTACGGCTGTAGCAATCACATCAAGGCGTTTATCGGCACCTTTGTAACCTGCTGTTTGTCCCCCCAGCACTTCACCCGTATCACGGTTGAACACCAACTGCACTGTTACATTTTCGGCACCCGGGTAGTAAGCTGTATGGTGTTCTTTATGTACCACAACCGCATCGGCATCGATTCCCATTGAACGTGCCTGTTTAAGCGACAAACCTGTAATCCCGGCCACGGCCTCAAAAACCCGTACAACCGAAGTGCCAAGTGCACCTTTGTAGGCATGGTTCCCGCCAAGTGCATTTTCAGCAGCAATACGCCCCTGCCTGTTAGCCGGGCCTGCAAGTGGGATTCGGACTTTTTTACCATTCACACGGTGTTCAATTTCCACCATATCACCGGCTGCAAAAATATTGGGATCCGATGTTTGTAATCGTTCATTTACAAGCAAACCACCAGCCTCGCCTAATTCAAGACCAGCCTCTTTGGCAAGCTGCAATGTTGGTCTTACCCCTATTGAAAGCAGTACCATGTCGGCATCGATTGATTCGCCATTATCAAGCATAACTGTTTTGCTGCCAATTTCGGTAACACCGGTGCCTGTATGCACATTCACACCATATGAATGCAGTTCATTTTCAATAAAACCGGCGGTTTCAGCCTCCATTAATGCCATAACATGGGGCATCATTTCAACCACACTCACGTTTAAGCCACGTTTCACCAATGCTTCAACCATTTCGAGGCCAATAAAACCACCACCTACAACAACTGCATTTTTGGGTCCTTTCTCGGTAAGGTGATATGCAATTTTATCCATATCATCCAGCGTCCACAATGTAAAAACATGGTCGTGTTTAGCCCCGGGCAGGTTTGGTTTAACCGGACGCCCACCCTGTGCCAGGATAAGCTTCGTGTACTCAAAAGATTTTGAATCGCCAGTACGGGTATCAAGCGCCTTTACAATTTTTTCTTCGCGGTTAATCGATGAAACCACAGTGTTGGTATAAACATCAACACCATATTGTTCATTAAAACTTTCAGGACTTTGCAATATCAGCTTTGAACGGCTTTTGATATCGCCCCCGATGTAATACGGCAAGCCACAATTGGCAAATGAAATATCAGGCCCGCCTTCAAGCATTACAATTTCAGCCGTTGGAGAAACACGGCGTGCTTTAGCTGCAGCGGTTGCACCGGCTGCCACACCTCCTATAATTACAATTTTTTCCATATTCATCATTTAAATAAAATGAAAGCAATTGAATACCGTAAGAAACAATTGTATCCAATGGCATCCAGTAGTTTCTATTACTTGTTATTATTAATTTCTTTCATTAAAAAATCTTTTCCTTTTACGCCTACATAGCGCTTAATCTCTTTTCCGTTTCTAAAAAGAATGAGTGTCGGGATGTTCCGGACTTTGTGAATTTGTGCCATCGACTGGTATTGCTCAATATTGACCTTCCCAACATAAGCTTCACCTTTAAGTTCGGAAGCAACTTCATTTAGCGTGGGTGCCATCAACCGACATGGGGCACACCATTCGGCCCAAAAATCGACTAATACCAAACGGTTTTTTGTTTGTTGCTTGAAATTTTTGTCAGTAAGTGTCAGAATATTTTCATGGTCGTCAACCATAGGCGTATTTTTAATTTTACGCATGAAAAACCACCTTACCACAAATAATACTGCCAATACCGATACCAATACAATTAATACAGTGTTCATATTTTTGAGTCATTTGTCAACAGACATCCTGATAATCATCAGATGGCTATTGATTGATTTATAATACTTTCTAATTCATCTTTTGTTTTAATCCCCCAGCCATGATAAACCATTTCGCCATTTATATAATACAACAAAAAGGGAATATTGGCCCCGGGGTAATCATCAAACAGGTTTTGTACAAATTTCAATTCAGGGTTATTATATTCCATATCAAAGAATTCCACTTGCGAGTATTCTTTTTGCAAAGCTTCAGCAACACGATACACCGGTATTGAGTACTCGCCCATCCTACCGCAAATCACCATCACATTGGTATAGTTTTGAAGTGCTTCGTGATACTGGGCGGCTGTTTCGATATGGTTTAAATTGGTGTACAGCATGTGTTATTATCCCTGTTTTAAATTGTTTTACAAAAGTAGCCCCTGTATTTACAAAGTGAAAGCAAACAGGTCACGGGCATGACAAGAGACCAATTGAATTAGCTCAACTTTTTTGTTGATTTATACTACCTTTGTGGCGAAAAAGAAAAATAAATGAAAACCATTATACACACCGATAACGATTTTATTTGCGATATACAGGCACCATGCTTTCAAACCCTTTCAGATGAAGAAGCTGAACTCGTGCGCAACAGTAAAACACAGATTCTTTTCCGAAAAGGCGACAACCTTACCAAACATGGAGCTTTTTCGTCGTACGCGCTTTTTATGATCAAGGGATTAGCCAAACAATACATCGAAGGTGATGGAAATAAAAGCTACAATTTAAGAATTATTAAGCCGGGTGAGTTTATCGGCTTATCGACCATCTTCAACAACAAACAGTTCAACTATTCATCGGTAGCGTTAACCGAATGCCAGGTTTTTTTGGTTGAAACTGAAGCCATAATTAAAGTTTCAAAGCAAAATGGTGAATTTGCACTAAAAATTATGAACCGTTACATGGAACAAAACGCCAACCTGTATGAAAAACTTCAAACCGTTTTGTACAAACATATAAACGGGCGCATGGCTGAAACCCTACTCTACCTTGACAGCCTGAAAAGCGTGAACAGTGAAATTTTCCAACTCCTAACACGAAAAGACCTGGCAGATTTTGCCGCTACGTCGACCGAAAGTACGGTAAAGTTATTAAAAGCATTTGAAAAAGACGGATTAATAACCCTCGATGATAAAAACATCCACATAAAAAAACATAAACAATTACAAGAGCTTAGCTTACGTGGTTAAAATATTATATTTGTGTAAATACAACCACAAATACCAACATGAAAAATACTCATATAAATGCATTTTTAATATGCATATTTTTTTTCTTCTCCTTTGTTACAGCCCAGGCACAACACCTCGAAAAAGGAGCAAGTTTCATACATTACAAATGCTCACCTTTTTATAACCTGAAAAAGATAGGCAACACCGAAATATTCAGGGGCAACCACAAGAAGAAGAAATATTTTGAAGGCTGGTACTTTAAAATGGTATCCAACAACGAATCGCACATTATGAGTGTAATACCCGGCATATCCCTATCGAATGACGGGGAAGAAAAACATGCTTTTGTGCAATTAATTGACGGCACTACAGCACAAACACAATATTTCTACTATCCCATTTCTGACTTTTCATTTTCGAGAAAGGAACTTGCCATAAAAATTGCAGATAACTACTTCTCAAAAGAAAAAATTATTCTCAACCTTAGCGACAGTATTTCAAAAATCACAGGAAAAGTAGAAATGTTCAACCTGGTTGACCTTAAATCGAATACATTTATGACTCCCGGCATTATGGGATGGTACCGTTTTGTTCCGTTTATGCAATGTTACCATGGCGTAGTTAGCCTGACCCACCGTTTGAAAGGCAAACTAACAATTAACGGCAAGCCGTATAATTTCAATAAAGGGAAAGGCTACATTGAAAAAGACTGGGGCAAAAGTATGCCATCATCGTGGGTTTGGATGCAAAGCAATCATTTTACCGATACTACAAGTTCATTTATGCTATCGATAGCCGATGTTCCATGGCTTGGAATGTCGTTCAACGGCTTTCTGGGCTTTTTATACCACGATAATGAATTGTACCGTTTTGCTACTTACCGCAATTCAAAGCTTAAACTAGATATTATTGATGATAATCAATTAAGAATACAAATTGATAACCGAAAAAATTCTTTTATTATTGAAGCCCGCTCAAATAACACCGGCATTTTAAAAGCACCCAACGAAGGGTCAATGGACCGCAGGATAGCTGAAAGCATTGATGCATCTTTAAAAGTAACCATGAAGGACAAAAAAGGAAAAGTAGTATTTGTTGACAGCACCGATATTGCAGGCCTCGAAATGGTGGGGGATTATAAAATGTTTGAGGAGGAAATAAGATGACTTTGTTTACCTCACGAATATTTTTGTATGTCAATTTACCTTAAAAACCTACAGAAGTCCGTTTTGTTTGAACATTAATCGTTATTTTTGATTTTGGCAAACAGAAAACCATTATACGAAATGATTATTATAGGAATTGCAGGTGGCACCGGTTCGGGAAAAACTACTGTGGTAAAAGAAATCACAAAACAACTCAACAATGAAGCAATAACAATAATATCGCAAGATGCTTATTACCGCGATAATGAACATTTACCCCTGGAGGAGCGCCAAAAAATGAATTTTGACCATCCCGACTCAGTTGAGTTTGAGCTGCTAATTGACCATATAAAAAAACTCAGGAAGGGTAAAAAAATTGAACAGCCTATATACTCGTACCTCACCTGCACCCGGGCTGATGAAACCATTACCATTGCCCCCAGCCACATTATAATTATCGAAGGCATTTTGTGCCTTACCAATCCCGAACTACGAACTTTAATGGATATCAAGGTGTTTGTCGATTGCGAAGCCGACCTCCGCCTATCGCGGGTAATACAACGTGACATTATTGAACGTGGCCGTGGTGTTGACCAAACCCTCGACCGCTATGAAAAAACAGTGCGCCCCATGCACCTGCAATTTATTGAGCCCAGTAAACGATATGCCGATATTATAATCCCCCAGGGAGGACAAAACAAGGTGGCCATCAACATCCTAACCCAGTTTATTGAAAAACAGTTTGCAGAAAAGTAATTTACTATGCTTGAAAATATTAACATCGAAACCATTCTTTTTATCGACATCGAAACTGCACCGCTTCATGCTTCGTATGATGAACTTTCGGAAAAGATGCAAAAGCTGTGGGACAAAAAAGCAACCTACTTTTTAAACGAAGTCCAAACGCCTGCCGAAGTGTACGAGCGGGCAGGGATTTATTCTGAATTCGGAAAAATAATTTGCATATCGGCAGGCACGATGTACCAAAAACATGGCGAATGGAAATGCCGGGTTAAATCGTATGCCGGTCACAACGAAAAAGATTTGCTGTATGGTTTTGTTAACATGCTTGAAAATTTTTCGCACCGGGGTGGTGCAAAACTTTGTGCCCACAACGGGCAGGAATTTGATTATCCCTATATTGCCCGACGTTGTTTAATAAATGGCATTAAACTGCCCAAAATACTCGATATTGCCGGGGCAAAACCCTGGGAAATTAAAGAGGTGTTGCTTGATACGCTCCAATTGTGGAAATTTGGCGATTATAAACATTTTACATCGCTTGATTTGCTTTGTGCTGTTTTTGATATCCCAACACCCAAAGATGATATTGATGGCAGTGAAGTGGCCGGTGTGTATTACAAAGAAAACGATTTGGACCGCATTATTAAATACTGTGAAAAAGACGTGTTTGCACTTGCGCAACTTTTTCTCAGGTATCAGGGTAAACCTATTTTACCGCCTGAAGCACTTGAGACTGTTTAATTTTATACAACAACTTGCCATTTATACAAAAAATATAGTTTATTTGCACTTTCAAACAAAACGAAAAATACCTGTGTTGCAATAATGAAGAATACTTATTTCGACTTAATTGAGCAAAGCTACTACTTTCCCCAGGAAGGATTCGATCTCCGTGATGAATATCTGACGTTTCAGGGGATATCTATGAAATATCTTATTGACAAGTACGGAACACCGTTCCGGTTTATTTATCTTCCCAAAATTGGCGACCAGATAAAAAAAGCACGGAACCTTTTTAAGCGTACCATGAAAAGGTATAATTACCGTGGAAATTACCATTATTGCTACTGTACCAAGTGCAACCACTTCCATCATGTAATTGCCGAAGCATTGAAGAACAATGTTAATTTAGAAACCTCTTCATCATTCGATATCGACCTGATACGGAACTTATATGCCGAGAAAAGGATTGACAAAAACCGCATTCTTGTTCACAACGGTTATAAAACCGATGAATACCTGCGCAAGATTATTGAACTACAAGAATTTGGTTTTAAAAATTCAATCATCATACTCGACAGCACAAACGAACTGCACCGCATAGAAAAACTTGCCAACGGGCGTAAAGTGCGAATTGGTTTACGAATGGCCATTAACGAAGAACCTCAATCGGCATACTATACCTCACGACTGGGAATCAGACATGCCGAAATGCTTGATTTTTTTGAAAAAAACATTAAGGACAACCCGAATGTAGAATTGCAAATGCTTCATTTCTTTGTTGACTCGGGCATAAAAGATAGTTTATATTACTGGGGCGAGTTTCAAAAAGCACTTAACCTTTATATCGATCTAAAGAAACAATGCGATACCTTAGTTGATTTCAACCTTGGCGGAGGCTTTCCCATCCGCAACCACATGGGATTTGAGTACAGCTATGAATACATGATTGACGAAATCGTTAAGAATATAAAAGAAGTGTGCGACAAAGAGGATATAATAGAGCCCAACTTATATACCGAATTCGGCAAATATACTGTGGGCGAAAGCGGGGCCGTTATTTTTAAAGTTTTGGAACATAAGCAACAAAACGATACCGAGAGCTGGTATATCATAAACAACAGCCTGATGAACACCATCCCCGATGCGTGGTCGATGAACGAAAAATTCATATTGCTGCCGGTAAACAAATGGCACAACGAATATAAACGGGTAAATATTGGCGGCATTAGTTGCGACCATTCTGATTATTACAACTCAGAAGACTTTAATCAGGAAGTATTGTTACCATCGATTGAAAATAACGAAGAAGAACCACTTTACCTGGGATTCTTTCACACCGGGGCATACCAGGATGCCATTAGTGGCTATGGCGGCATAAAACATTGCCTTATACCCTCGCCCAAACATGTTATTATCGACCGTGACGAAAAAGGCAACTTCATCGATTATGTTTACCGAAACGAACAATCGGCCGATGAAATGTTTAAAATATTGGGGTACAATAAGTAACAAACATGAACAAGCAGATACAACTTCCTCCTGAAGCAAAAGCCTTAATTTTTGATATTGACGGAACATTGGCCGACACGATGCCAACACATTACAAAGCTTTCAGGAAAGTACTGGGCAAATATGGGATTGATTTTAACGAAGAAATTTTCAACTCGTTTGCAGGCGTGCCTGTTGGTCCGCAAATGGTGATGTTGAAAGAAAGGTTTAAACCTGAAGGCTTCGACCCGGAAACCGTTGCCCGCGAGAAGGAAGACGAATATTACAAAAGCATCGGACAGGCAAAGCCCATCGAAATTGTTTATAATGTACTGATCGACAACCACGGTAAAATGCCCATTGGTTGCGGTACCGGCGGCGACCGCAGAATAGCCACACGCACCCTTGAGGTTATTGGCATAAACGACAAAGTTAATGCACTGGTAACAGCCGATGACGTTGAAAACGGCAAACCCGCCCCCGACACGTTCCTGAAATGTGCCGAACAATTAGGGGTTGAGCCGCAATATTGCCTGGTTTTTGAAGATGGCAAACCAGGTATCGAAGCTGCTAAAGCAGCCGGGATGATGGTTGTTGACGTGAACGATTACCTCTAAAACAGGTAATCGAGCCCGATGTAAATACCGCTGTTCCCATCCTGCGGGTCAAGTGCCATTCCATAGTCTGCAGCTACTACAAAGTTTTCGTTCATCACAATGCGTAAGCCGGCACCGGCACTCGAATGAAAGTTGCCATCATGACCGAAGTTGAAATATCCCCCGGGCAAGGGCATACTCCAATGAGCAAATTTAGACTCAATATCAATCTTTTTTGTAACCTGACCAAAATCGTAGAATCCATTTAAACCAATGTAGAAGTTCTGGTTGATAAACCTGAAATGAACTACTTTCCACCGTAGTTCAACATTTCCATACAAAAACCCATCGGCCACAATACGGTTGCGGTTGATGCCCCGCAGCGTTTTGCTGCCACCAAGCCCAAGCATATCTTTTTTCTTCGATGTTTCAATTTGTGTTTGATAATAAAACGGCACATCACCTGCTAACGTGGTTTGATACCCCAGACGGTATGCCAGCGACAAATCGCGTTCAACCAATGTAAAATATTGCCTATGGGTGATGTTAAATTTTGCAAACCCCGATTCGGCACCCAAAAATGCAGGAGCGCCAAACAGAAAAGCCTCGGTCCACATACCACTCATAGGGTTAGCTTCGTTATCGCGTGTATCAAAAACCAACCCGGTTTTTAACAATGGGATAAAACCACCATTGGCTTCTTCTTCCGATATAATACCCCACTCTTTATATTTATTGTATAACGACTCATTGCTCAACTGTTCATCTTCTGGCTTGCCCTCGTTGAGCTTGTCAACATCAACCTCGTCGATGCTGTAATTTTGCAAATTAAAACCTACCAGCCCGCGAAAACGTTCATCATTAAACGGAATCTGAATATCGGTTTTAAACCTGAAATTTTTGTTTTCGTAGCGGTAAAACATTCGCGACTTATAAACATCATCATTATCATCATTTTCCCATTCAGGATTGTAAACAGCTTCGTAACCATTAAACCCAAAGAAATCGTAGGCCATGTCGGGCAAATAAGCCAAATCTGAGGTTATCCTGATACCGGGGATTAAATACTCCGAATCGTACGACAAACGATAAATTGCACTTCCTTTTGTAAAACGTGATGCTTCTACATAAATATTGTGCAGATATTTGGGGTAAACAGAACCATCGCCATAATTAAAAAAGTTAACCAGGGCACCGTACTGAAAACCGAGATCGGAATTATACGTTATGGTAGGCAGTGCGCCAAAATTCCAACCTTCTTTTTTGTTGTTTTCTGGTTGGTTGTCCTGTGCGTTTGCTATGGCAAAAGCCAATAACAATAAGATAAAAAGAGAAGTGCGTTTGATAATTATCATAAAGCAAAGATTAATTAGAACTGGTTTACGATGCTAATTTAAATTATTTTTCATCATAAAGCATTAAACTAAGGTGAAGAATCAACCTCAAGCAATATTGCATATGTTAAAACAAAAAAAAGAGACTACCCTTTCGGACAGTCTCCCTTGTATATTTCACCTAAGTATTTTATGCTTACTTAACCTTTTTAACGATTGCTTTAAAAGCTTTAGGCTCGTTCATTGCTAAATCGGCCAAAACTTTACGGTTAATTTCGATATTCTTTTCTTTCAGCAAATTAATAAATGTTGAATAGTTCAATCCTTCAGGACGAACAGCAGCATTTATACGCTGAATCCACAACGATCTGAAATTACCTTTTTTCTTCTTACGGTCGCGGTATGCATACTGCAAACCTTTTTCGTAGGTATTTTTGGCAACCGTCCAAACATTTGATCTTGCTCCAAAGTTACCACGCGTTTCCTTCAGGACTTTTTTCCTGCGGTTACGTGATGCAACATGATTTACACTTCTTGGCATAATTTTAAATTTTAGAGTGGTTAGCGTCTGTCTTAAACAGCTCTTGCAAAGCTAATTCACTCGGTTAACAACTAATAAAATGATTTTTAATCAAAAGAATATGAATTACTTCATCGCGAGCAACTTCTTAACATTGGGTTCGTCGGTTTTGTCAACGGTACCAAAGTAAGTAAGGTTGCGCTTCTGCTTTGTACTTTTCTTGGTCAAAATATGACTTTTAAAAGCATGTTTTCTTTTGATTTTACCTGTGCCTGTAAGCTTAAAACGTTTTTTAGCTCCGGCATTTGTTTTCATTTTCGGCATTATCCTACTTTTTTAAATTACCTAATTTATTTCTTTTTCTTCCTAGGTGAAATAAATATTGTCATTCGTTTGCCTTCTAATTTAGGCATTTGCTCTAGTGTTCCAATTTCTTCGAGTTCTTGTGCAAGTCGCAGCAACAAAATCTCGCCTTGCTCCTTAAACAAAATGGAGCGTCCTTTAAAGAAAACAAAGGCTTTAACTTTGGCACCTTCATTTAGGAATTTTTCAGCATGGCGCAATTTAAACTGAAAGTCATGCTCGTCAGTATTCGGGCCAAAGCGAATTTCTTTAACAACAACTTTCACCGCATTTTGCTTCATCTCTTTTTGTTTCTTTTTCTGTTGATAAAGAAACTTATTGTAATCGATGATTTTACAAACCGGTGGCTTAGCCTTGGGTGAAATCTCAACCAAGTCGAGCTCCATCTGATCAGCTAATTTCATAGCCTCTTTCGTTGGCATAACACCTTGTTCTTCGATGTTATCCCCTACAACACGAACTTCAGGTACCCGAATCTGGTGATTGATCCGGAAAGAAATCTCGTCCTTTTTACTGTGTCTTCGTCCTCTTGGTGCTATTGTTTTGTCCTCCTTACTTTAAATTTACAATAAGATTATCTAATATATTGATTGTAATTGCTCATGAACCTCGTTTTTCACGAAGTTGGCAAAGTCATTAATTGTCATTGTTCCTTTGTCGCCTTCGCCCTGACGCCTTACCGAAACAGATTCATTTTCTGCTTCCTGCTCGCCAACGATTAGCAGGTACGGGATTCGTTTCAATTCATTATCCCTGATTTTCCTGCCAATTTTCTCGTTACGGTCGTCAACAACGGTGCGAATATCGGAAATATTTAAGTTATTTGAAACTTTTCGTGCGTAATCGTTAAATTTTTCACTTATTGGCAAAACCACCACTTGCTCAGGTGTTAACCAAAGTGGGAATTTCCCGGCCGTATGTTCAATCAAAACAGCCACAAAACGCTCCATCGATCCGAAAGGTGCACGGTGAATCATTATTGGCCGGTGTTTCTGGTTGTCGGCACCGGTATATTCAAGTTCGAAACGCTCCGGCAGGTTATAGTCAACCTGTATGGTACCGAGTTGCCAGCTGCGCCCAACGGCATCTTTGATCATAAAATCGAGCTTAGGCCCGTAAAATGCAGCTTCACCTGTTTCGGTAACTGTCCGCAATTCTTTTTCGGCAGCAGCTTCAACGATTGCCTGTTCGGCTTTCTCCCAGTTTTCATCACTTCCAATGTATTTTTCTTTGTTATTGGGATCACGCAATGATATCTGTGCAGTATAATCTTTAAAATCGAGAGCCTTGAAAATAATAAAGATAATATCGATCACCTTTTTGAACTCATCTTTAAGCTGATCGGGCGTACAAAAGATGTGGGCATCGTCTTGGGTAAAACCACGTACACGGGTTAAGCCATGCAGCTCACCACTTTGCTCGTATCTATAAACCGTTCCAAACTCCGCATAACGGATTGGTAAATCTTTGTATGAATGCGGGCGTGCCTTAAATATTTCGCAATGATGCGGGCAGTTCATGGGTTTAAGGAGATACTCCTCCCCTTCTTGTGGTGTGTTAATAGGTTGAAACGAGTCTTTACCATACTTTTCGTAATGACCCGATGTTTTATATAAGTTCACATCGCCAATATGGGGTGTAAGAACCTGGTCGTAACCAAATTGTTTTTGCACTTTCTTAAGGAAAGTTTCGAGCTGCTCACGAAGCTGTGCCCCTTTGGGCATCCAAAGCGGCAATCCCATGCCAACCTCCTGCGAAAAGGTAAATAAATCCATTTCCTTTCCGATTTTGCGGTGGTCGCGTTTTTTGGCCTCTTCCATCAACACAAGGTACTCATCGAGCAATTTAGCTTTTGGGAAAGTAATACCATACACGCGGGTCAGCATTTTATTTTTCTCGTCGCCACGCCAGTATGCCCCTGCCACAGCTGTTAATTTTATTGCTTTAATTAAACCGGTATTGGGCAAGTGCGGGCCCCGGCATAAATCGGTGAAATTACCTTGTGAATACAAGGTGATTGTTCCGTCCTCAAGCTCGCTGATCAGTTCAGTTTTGTACCCGTCGCCTTTTTCGTCAAACATTTTAAGGGCATCCGTTTTCGAAATCTCTTTTCGCTCTATGTCATTTTTTTGGCGGGCAAGTTCAAGCATTTTTTTCTCAATGCCAGGCAAGTCACCTTCAGTAATCACCTTACCTTCGGGAAGATCCACATCGTAATAAAAACCACTTTCAATCGCTGGACCTATTCCAAATTTGGTTCCGGGGTAAAGTGCTTCAATAGCCTCGGCCATAAGGTGTGCAGACGAATGCCAAAAAGCATGTTTTCCTTCATCATCGTCCCACTTGTGCAATTTTATTTCTGCGTCGGAAGAAATGGTGCGCTGTAGATCCCATAGTTCGCCATTTACCGTAACAGCCAATACTTCTTTGGCCAACCGCGGACTAATATCTTTTGCAATGTCTAAACCTGTTACCGGTTTTTCATACTGCTTTATGCCCCCATCGGGTAGAGTTATGTTGATCATTTTAATCTCCTTTTTCTAAAATGTTTGCAAAGATAAGGATTATCTAAAAAAATCAACATAATAGCCCGCTTTATTTACAATTCAATGTAAAATGAAAGGCATTCATCGTAAACAAATAAAATGTGCGCCCCAAGATTAACACAAAGGCAGTTTAATATAAAAAGATGTTCCGTGCCCAAGTTCTGTTTCAACCCAAATTTGAGCTTCTAACTTATCAATAATTTCTTTTACAATGAGCAAGCCAAGACCGGTACCATGCTCTCCGCTGGTACCTTTCTCCGATTTATTGTTATATTTTTCGAAAATGCGATTTGCTTTCGTTTTTGTCATGCCCATCCCCTGATCAGCAATGCAAATAATAACATCTTTACCCTTTACATTCGCTGTTACAATAATCTCACTCTGAGGATAAGAAAATTTAATGGCATTTGATAATATATTCCTCAATACAATTTTTAATGCATTCAGGTCGGCACATACAAACATTTTTTCCGGAACATTATGCTTCAACCCTACTTGTTTTACTTCCGATAAATCTGCCAGTAGCTGGAAACTGTATTCTACGGCTTCTATTAAATCAACTTCTTCAACATTAAAACTATAGCTTTCTGTTTCAGAATTACCCCACACCATCATCTCTTCCAACATGTGGTACATATTGTTGGCTGTTCCATCAATAATATTGATTAATTTTCCATTTTCGCTGTCAAATCCGGCAGACCTTTCCCTTAACAATGAAACCAATTGGATCATAGATGACAACGGGCTTCTTAAATCATGTGCAATGATTTTAAAGAAACGCATTTTCATTTTATTGGCTTCTGTTAGTTCTTCCTTCTGTTCTTCAAGCAACTCATTTTTCTCCAGAATTTCCTGTGTCCGTTGCTGTACCTTCTTCTCAAGCAATAAGTTTTGTCGTGTTAAACTTCTTTCTCTCATTTTTACAATTGCAACAATTACTGCAATAGCGCAAAAAACAAACAACGAAACAGACCACCAGGTATACCACCACGGAGGTGCAACGACAAGATGAACAGATTTCCCGTCGGAGTTCCACTTTCCTGCGCCGGCAATTGCTTTAACCCTGAATGTATAACTCCCGGGTTTTAAATTTGTGTAAGTTGCCGTGCGCCTGTTACCAACATAATTCCATTCATTTTCAAAACCTTCGAGATAATATGCAAACCGTATATCTTCAGTATTTTTATATGTTAAAGCACTATAGTCAAACGAAATCACATCATCATCGTAATTAAAATTCAACACAGAATCAATTTCGATGCTCTTATCGAGCACATTTGAATTAAATGGTTTTTGGCTTTCATTATAAATTTTAACATCGGTAATATACACATCCGGATTTTTAAAATCGAGGTTAATGTTATTATAATTAAAATAGGTTATCCCGTGCAATGTCCCAAAAAAAAGTGTGTTTTTACCATTGTAAAATACCGACCGTTCTACGAAATTATTTGAAGTAAGCCCATCGTCTTTTGATAAATTGATGGTTTTACCTGAATCGGGATTGTAACACACCAGCCCTTGTTGTGTCCCCATCCATAAATTACCTTTATCATCGTCGGCAATTGAAACAATATTTACATCATTAAACCCAGTTGTTATCCTTTTAAAATTATCCGATTCCGGCAAATATTGGTTCAGCCCGTTTGGTGTTCCAACCCAAATACGCTTTTTCCTGTCTTCAAAAATGGTAATAACCGAATTTGAAGAGATTGATGAATCATCACTTGCTGAATATTGATAGTTTACAAACTCATCCTCCCCGCTGCGCAGCACACTTACACCCCACGAAGTTGCTACCCAAACTGCACTGTCGGACGTACAAGTTACATCAAAAGTATAATCATTTGCCAGTTTACTGTTTTCTGAATTGTAATGATGAAAAGTCCCGGAACCAGGGTCGAATCTGTCAATTCCCTCACCATGTGTGCAAAGCCAAAGTTTTCCTGAATAACCTTCATCAATGGCACGCACATCATTTGCTGCTATCGAATTAGGATTGTCTGCATCTGCCCGGTAACTTATGAATGTATCGTTTTCATAATCGAGCTGTTGCAGGCCGCCCCAATATGTCCCCACCCATATCCTTGATCTGGAATCGGTAAACAATTCGTGCACACCGCCTTTTCCCAATGAATTCGGGTTCCCTGGATCGTGTTTATAGGTTATCGTGCGACCTTCAGTCCAATTAAAAACATCAATCCCGTTAAATGGATTTCCCATGTACAAATTACCATACTTATCTTCAGTTATGGCCGAAACATTATTCTCGGTTAAACGAAAAGGACTGTTCACATTCTTGTCAAAACGGACAAAACCACGGGGCTGCGAGCTAAAATCAACACCCCCCGGATGATGATTCGTCCAGTAATTTTTATCACGGTCCTGAAATATACCTGCCGCATTAGGCGCAATACTATACTCTTGTTCATCGTTGGGATAATATCCCTGAAAAAAATCACGGTCTTCAACGTATAACTTCAATCCTGAATAGTCGACCATCCATAGAAAAGAATCACGATCGACATAAAGCTGGCGTACATTATAAGCATATTCATTATCCAAATCGTACGATTTGAACTTCCCTGTTTGTAAATCATGCTGAATAATGCCAGCCCCATCAGTTGCAACCCATATTTTTTGCTTGTGAAATATGATATCGGTTATCGGTTTCGATTTTATCAGGTTATCAGTCACTTCAACTACAGTATACTCCTTAGTTTTGGGGTTAAAAGCATATAACTTGTTTCCACTGTCCGCACTCATCCAAATATTTCCTCGCCCATCAAAACACATAGCAGAAATAGCCCCGTCGGCTATGGTAAAAACATTAATAAATGTTTGCTTTTCGTAATTAAAACGATAAACTGCATCCGACTCACTCACATAAAGTGTAGAATCACTGCTTTGCATTATGCCTGTTACGTGGGCCGAGCCCATTCCGCCGGGTGAAAGTTCATCGGCAATTACCGAAATTGAATCGTTAGAATAACTATAACGGCAAAGCTTTGAATTAAGGCTAATCCACATATCACCATTGAAATCGGCAAATAAATTTTGAATGCTCGATTCTTCAATTCCAAAAGAATTCTGCTCATTGGTAAGATAATATTCAAACCCGCTACCATCAAAACGCTGTAAGCCGTTAGCTGCCCCAATCCAAATAAAACCAAGTTTATCCTGTTCAATTTTATTGATATAAACCGAAGACAACCTGTTATTATGACTGAACCCGACAAAACGCAGGTCAACTGTTTGCCCCCATGCTGTATAAAAAAACAACCACAACATTATAACACTTAAAAAACCTCTCATTAGTTAACTTCCCCCTTTTCCGTAAAATATGGCCTGCATTACCCCCATAATGCATTAGCCATATGTATTTCCAGTATATCCAAAACCAAATTTTCAGATTGATAGAAACCAATTTTAATCCCATCAAAAGTACATATCTTTCAATAAATTACAAATAACAAAAAACAGTGACATCAAACATTTATTTGAATTAAAAAAATAATTGTATTTTCGGCACGTTCCGAACATATAAATCTCTTCTAAAACATTGCTGTCATTAATTTAAAATATTAAACGAATGAAGATTATTAAGCTTTATTTTTTCCTGTCCTTCATATTTTTGGCTTTCAGTGTTTCGTCACAAAACCAAAAAAAGTTAACACTTGAAGATTTTATCACTCAACATACCTTCAAAAGCGAAACAGTTGAGAAAGTAAGATCGATGAACGATGGCGAATATTTTTCATCATTAAAAGATGGAAAAACAATTGCAAAATATAGCTACAAAACCGGTGAAGAAACAAATATTATTTTTAGTCTTGACATGGTTGAAGATTGCCCGGTTGAAAAAATCACAGACTACACTTTCAGCAACGACGAACAACGAATTTTAATTGAAACAGAAAAAAAGAAGATATATCGCAGGTCGTACACTGCCGAATATTATGTGTGGGATAAATATACAGAGAAGCTTTACCCGGTTTCGGAATACGGTCCCCAGCAAGTTGCAACATTCTCGCCTAATGGTGAACGTATTGCCTTTGTAAGAGACAACAATATATTTATAAAAACCATCCGCTTTGGTACAGAACAACAAGTAACAAACGATGGAGAATTTAATAAAATCATAAATGGTGTACCCGATTGGGTTTATGAGGAAGAATTTAGCTATAGCAAAGCTTTTTCATGGTCTCCCGATAGTAAAATGCTTGCATTTGTAAAATTCGACGAAAGCAATGTACGTGAATTCAGCATGCCAATTTACAAAGGACTTGCCCCCGAAAAAGAAGAAAACAAGCTTTATCCTGGAAGCTACACATTTAAATATCCCAAGGCTGGTGAAAAAAACTCAACGGTAAGTGTACATGTTTACGACCTCAAAACCCGGACGACCATTGAAGCTGAAACCGGTGAAGAAACCGATATTTACATACCCCGTTTAAAATGGACACCCGATGCAAACAACCTCGTTATTTTTAAGCTCAACCGCTTACAAAACGAGCTGGACTTACTGTATGCCAATCCATATACAGGACTTACACGCACAGTATTTACTGAAAAAAACAAACGCTTTATCGACGAAAACTTTTTGGATTTCTTCACTTACCTCGATGATAACAAACACTTTGTCATACTTAGCGAACGCGATGGGTGGGCACACCTCTACCTGTACAAAAACACAGGCTTTTTTGAAAAACAACTCACCTCGGGAAATTTTGATGTAACCAGCTTTTATGGTTACGACCAGGACAATGAAACATTTTATTATCAGGCTGCAAAAAAATCGCCATTGCAACGTGAAGTTTATGCTTTCAACAACAAAAAGGATGAAGATGTAGAAATTTCAAAAAAAGAAGGTACAAACGCAGCAGTATTTAGTAGCAATTACAGGTATTATATCAATTTTTTTTCAAACCACAACACACCTGAAACTGTTACTTTGTACAATAACCGCCGAGGGAAAACAATCCGGGAAATTGAAGGAAATGCAGGACTAAAGGAAACGCTAAGTAATTACGTATTGCCATCGCATGAGTTTTTTCAATTTACAACGTCAGAAAATATAACACTTAACGGCTACATGCTTAAACCCTCAAATTTTGACCCCGGCAGGAAATATCCAGTTGTTATTAGCCAATACAGCGGGCCAAACTCACAAGAGGTAAGGGACAAGTGGCAAATAGACTGGCATTCATTTCTATCTGAGCAAGGCTATGTGGTAGCTTTTGTTGACCCACGCGGGACAGCTGCCCGGGGCGAAGAATTCCGTAAATGTACATACATGCAGCTCGGAAAATTAGAATCGGAAGATCAGGTTGAAGCAGCAAAATACTTGGCATCGTTACCCTATACCGATGAAGAAAATATAGCAATATGGGGATGGAGCTTTGGTGGTTTTACAACCGCATTGAGCCTTTCAAAAGGCGGTGAGATATTTAAGGCTGGCATAGCCGTTGCCCCGGTCACAAACTGGCGTTATTACGATACAGTTTATACCGAACGTTACATGCGCACCCCGCAACAAAACCCCGATGGTTACGACGACAACTCCCCCATCAATAATGTTGAAGGCATAAAAAGCAATTTATTAATAATCCATGGCACTGCAGACGACAACGTCCATGCGCAAAACACATACGAATACAGTGAGGCTCTGGTGCAAGCAGGGATACCTTTTGATATGCACATGTACACCAACCGCAACCATTCAATTTACGGCGGAAATACACGCGTGCACCTGTTTAACAAGATATTAAATTATTTTGAAACTCACCTGAAGTAAAAAAGGGGAAAAAGTTTGATCAGGTTAACCGAAAATATTTATATTTGCGCCCACAATAGCCCAGTTGGCGGAATTGGTAGACCTACCTTCGCTAAAGCTCCGGCAGGCGGGATGCGCCTTCGAGAGGTTGCGAAAGTAGAATGCCAACAAGCTGAAAAGTAATTGCCCAGTTGGCGGAATTGGTAGACGCGCTAGTTTCAGGGACTAGTATCCGCAAGGATGTGAAGGTTCGAGTCCTTTACTGGGCACAAAAACAAAGCCTATCTGTTTATCAGGTAGGCTTTTGTATTTTTAGGGGGAAACAGAAAGGGGAACGCTTGACTATTTTTTTATTTTAAATTGCCAGACATTCTTATGAATGTTCTTCATAATTGTTATGGCTGAAAATAATTTATCCTGAAACATTAAGAACACAAAACAACTACAACGAAATGGCAATAAGCCCATCACCCACATGATGCAAGGTTTTCTATTTTACAATAAACTTTTTGTAACTCCTTTTTCCATCTCCTCCGGCAGTGTATGTAGGCATTTCTTTTCTCAACAAAGCAATTTCATAAGATAATGTTAAACGTATCCCCATGTTATACCTCTTGCCATTCGCTGAAAACATCAATTCTCCATAATCAGCAATTCGTGCGGTTTGTTTTTCAGGATATGAATTGACAAAACCATGATAAAACGCTGCTTTAATGGTAAAGTTCCCCATACCGGTAAAAGAAAAAGTAGGGATTCGCAACCCGACCCCGGCTTCAAAACCTGCATCAAAAACATTAAAATCATCAGGATTTAGATCATATTCAACACCATCATTTTTCAAATATCCGCCCAAATTATAGGAGACATAGGGTCCTAAATATAAAAGCCAACCTGGTTTCATTATTTTTTTCTTTTCCGAAAAATAACCATTAAACTCAATAGGGGTAAGTAATGACAAATAATGGGATTTAACAATTACATCCTCGTATAATTGAGGATAAGCCCCCCCTTTGACATCGTAAGATATTCGTGGAGAAAACGAAAAATGACGACGAAACTGAACCCTGAATGATAATGCTTCAGTTTGATTATATAAAAAAGTATTTTCAGAATTATCCAGTGAAGTATCAAAAAAATTAAAAGTTGGGAGAATAACCCCACCCGTTAGTTCAATGAAATAAATATTTTTAGAAAATCTCTCTTTGGCTTCTCCAAAAGGGCTCTGTGCCTTTAGTTTAAACACTGAAATAATGAACAAGAACAACAAAATCAGCCTGGTTATCTTCATGGTTTTATTATTTACTATATAAAACTGTTACAAAATAAAACAAATTCATAAAAATAAAGACTTATGAGTGATTAAAATCATTTTTAAAATTGATTTAATGAAGTTTTTTCGCGGCCTAAAATAAGGCTGTTATGAAAATACCATATACAAAAATTAAGGCTTATGCCATCATGTTTTTAGGGTCCCTGCTATTTGCCCTGGGATGGACTCTTTTTTTAATCCCTGCCGAAATTAACGGGGGTGGGATTGGCGGTGTAGGTGCTTTGGTATATTATGTTACCGAAATCCCGGCAGGTATAACCTACCTTGCTGTTAACGTTGTATTGGTTATTATAGCAATAATTAACCTCGGGGCAAGTTTTGGCACCAAAACCATTGTTAATATGGTGCTTATATCAGTAATGCTGACATTTTTCCAGGAAGTTATTACCGCCCCCATTATTGACGACAAATTTTTATCGGCCGTATTAGGCGGTATAGCAGGCGGTGTAGGTTTAGGCCTGGTATTTAGCCAGGGCGGAAGTACAGGCGGCACCGATATTATTGCAATGCTGGTAACAAAATACCGCCGTATTAGTCCGGGCAGGGTTATCATGTATTGCGACGTAATAATCATTTCAGCATCGTGGTTTGTTTTTCACTCTGCCGAAATTTTAGTTTATGGCTATGTTTCAATGTGGGTTGTTTCATATACCCTTGATGCCTTTTTAAATGGCGCAAACCAATCGGCACAGATATTTATCTTTTCAGAAAAATGGGAAGAGATACAGCAAAGCATATTGCACCAAAACAGGCGTGGCGTAACCGTTTTAAATGGCACTGGTGGCTATACCGGCAAACCAGTTAAAATTGTTATGACAGTTGCCCGTAAAAGAGAAACAACAGCTATTTTCAGAAAAATAAAAGAAATTGATAATAATGCATTCATCACCATGGGCAATGTTATGGGTGTGTATGGCGAAGGGTTCGATGCTTTGAAAGCATAAATAAGGCAGAGGTTGAGACTAAGGTTAAGAAGCATCATACTCAACCTTAACCTCAATCTTAATCTTTTTCACACTATTTATCAGTTTTTGTTTTGAAAATGCAACTTCTTGTATCATTTTTGCATTTGAATTTAATATGACTGCCGTGAAAAAATACATCGTTGAGCTACTTATCGTTATTATTGCCATTTTTACTATTGTATTGTCAATTAATACCGACAAAAAAGAATTACAATTACAAAGCCCTGAAACAATTGAAGAGGTAGAACTACCTGTAATTGAAGTTCAGAAAGTTTGGGGCATGCCCTTTGATGATTTTACAAAAATTGACACATCGACCATACGTTACGGACAGAATCTTTCCGATATTTTACGCCCCAAGGGCATCACTGCTTTTATGATCGACCGCATTGCCCGCAGCTCCAATAATGTTTTTGATGTACGCAAGATCAAAGCAGGAAAACCCTATTATTTACTCAATAAAGACACGACCACACAACCCGAATTGATGATATACGAAGAAACAATTTCGGATTATATCGTTTTTGACCTTGACAGCGGCTTTGTTTACACCGGCAAAAAAAATATTGATTCGGTTCGTCAGGTTGCAGGTGGGGTTATCGAAACATCACTATGGGATGCATTTAACTCAAATGGGGCAAGCCCGGTTCTTGCTATTAAACTTTCAGAAATCTTTGCCTGGACGATTGACTTTTTTGGCATTCAGCCCGGCGATCAGTTTAAGGTAATATACGATGCGCTTTATGTTGAAGATAAATATGCAGGCATTGGTGATATCCATGCGGCTTCAATAAACCACAGGGGCGAAACCATTACCGGATATTACTATAAAGACAGTGTTCAAGAAGGGTATTTTGACAATGAGGGCAACAGCCTTCAAAAAGCATTTCTGAAAGCACCATTAAATTTTTCACGTATCAGCTCTCGATATTCAAACAGTCGTTTACATCCGGTGCTTAAAATTCGCCGGCCCCACCGTGGTGTCGATTATGCAGCAGCAACCGGAACGCCCGTCTACTCAATAGGTGATGGCACAGTTGTAAAAAAAGGATACCAGCGCCGGGGAGGGGGTAATTACATTAATGTAAAACACAACTCGGTATACACATCGCAATACATGCACCTTAGCCGTTTTGCCAGTGGCATGGCACCGGGGGTACGGGTAAAACAAGGCGATTTAATTGGTTATGTAGGGAGTACCGGGCTCGCTACCGGCCCCCACCTCGATTTCAGGATATATAAAAACGGGGCAGCCGTTGACCCGCTTAAAGTTGATGCCCCCCCAGTAGAACCTATAAATGAGGAAAACAGGGCTAATTTTAATGTAATACGAGATTCATTAAAATCAGAAATTGATAATATTATTGTAAAAACAAGTAACCAGCAATTAGCTGCCGATGACTAACTGTTCAATTATTGCTGGAAAATGCTCGTACTCAAGCTGATGAACCTTTTCGGCTACATCATCGGGAGTATCGCCGGGTAATACATCGCATTCGGCTTGAAAAATAATCTTTCCTTCATCATATTTTTCATTCACATAATGAATGGTTACACCCGATTTTGTTTCACCGTTTTCAACAACGGCTTTATGTACCCTGGATCCATACATCCCCTTTCCACCATACTTAGGTAATAGTGCCGGATGAATATTCACGATTGTAAAATTACGGATAAGATAATCAGGAATAAGCCACAAAAAACCAGCTAGTATAATCATATCAACACCTCTCGAGCGTAAATCTTCCAATACTTTATTTGAATGGTAAAACATTTCGCGGTCGAAAACCATTGTGTCGATACCGAGCTTTTTGGCCCTGTCGAGCACATAAGCATCCGGCTTATTCGAATAAATGCATTCAATGTTCAAATGTTCACTGCCCTCAAAATACCTGGCTATGTTCTCGGCATTGGACCCCGACCCGGAAGCAAAAATTGCTATTTTTTTCATTATCTGATATTTATATATTAACGAGTTGAATTATACACTTGCACAAATATAAATGAAGCAATGATTTTTAAACGTGTAAAACCTAAAAAATTTGCATAAGTATCAGGTTTGTTATTTACTTTGCAGCGATAAAAATTTAAGTATAATTATAACATTAAACATTACAACTATGTCTGATATTGCAGGAAAAGTTACATCAATTATTGTTGACAAATTAGGAGTTGACGAAAGCGAAGTAACACCGGAAGCAAGCTTCACAAACGATTTAGGTGCTGACTCACTTGACACTGTAGAGTTAATCATGGAATTTGAAAAAGAATTTGACATGGCTATCCCTGACGATCAAGCAGAAAAAATTGGCACAGTAGGAGAAGCTATAAAATATATTGAAGAAAACAGTAAGTAATAACTTTTTACTTTTTTTATGGAATTCAAACGAGTAGTTGTAACAGGCCTAGGCACGATAAACCCGTCGGGTAACAATGTTGAAGAATATTGGAACAATTTAAAAGATGGCGTTAGTAGTGCCGCACCCATTACTCGTTTTGATGCAAGCCACACGAAAACGAGGTTTGCCTGCGAGGTTAAAAACTGGGATCCGCTTGATCATTTCGAGCGTAAAGAAGCCCGTAAATACGATATTTATACCCAGTTTGGGTTGGTATCGGCCAGACAGGCAATTCTCGATTCTGAAATGGATCTTGAAAAGATCGACAAAGACAGGGTTGGTGTAATTTGGGGAGCCGGGATTGGAGGCCTCCAAACTTTTCAGGATGAAATAAGGGGGTTAAAGGATGACAATCCGAAAACAGGCCCATACTTCATTCCAAAAATGATTGCCAACATGGCCAGCGGCTGCATCTCAATAGAGTATGGATTTCATGGCCCAAACTTCACAACCGTTACTGCATGTGCTTCATCAGCCAATGCAATTATTGATGCCGTTAACTATATTAAATTAGGTAAAGCTGACATTATTGTATCTGGAGGTTCTGAAGGGGCAATTACACTTGCAGGCATTGCGGGTTTTAATTCAATGCGTGCCATATCTACACGTAACGATGACCCAAAGACTGCGTCCAGGCCTTTTGATAAAGACCGTGATGGTTTCGTTATGGCTGAAGGTGGTGCCACATTAATCCTTGAAGATTATGACCATGCTATTAAACGTGGCGCTAAAATTTATGCTGAAGTTGTAGGCGGTGCTTTAACAGCCGATGCTCATCACATGACAGCACCAGATCCAAAAGGAACTTACGCTTCAAAAGTCATGAAACTGGCCTGCGCAGATGCCAATATTGATGTTTCTGAAATTGATTACATCAATGTACATGGTACATCCACCGGATTAGGCGATATTGCCGAACCCAATGCCATTATCAATACGTTTGGGGAACATGCCTATAAATTAAGCATCAGTTCAACAAAATCGATGACCGGTCATTTATTGGGCGCTGCCGGTGCAGCTGAAAGTATTGCTGCAATATTGGCTATACAAAACGGAGTTATACCTCCAACAATAAATCAATTTGAGCTTGACCCCGAAATTGATCCAAATCTTGATTTTACGTTTAATAAAGCAAAAGAACGTAAAGTGAAATATGCTTTAAGCAACACATTTGGTTTCGGTGGGCATAATGCCTCTATTATTTTTAAAGAATACAAATGATCATACCGTTTGTAAACCGCATAAAACTCTTTTCCAATAATAACGGGAAAGAGTTTTATGCTTTTCTGAAAGAAATTATTGGGTTTTACCCCGGTAAAAAAAGATTCTACGATATCGCTTTCACCCATCGGTCGGCTTCAATAACCGATTCACTCGGAAAACCAATCAACAACGAACGTCTTGAATATCTTGGCGATGCTGTTTTGGGTGCTGTTGTTGCCGAATTTTTATATAACCGTTTTCCACAGCGCGACGAAGGCTTCCTTACACAAATGCGCTCTAAATTGGTTAACCGTTCTTTTATGTCGGAACTTATGATCGATATGGGGCTCGACCAATTTGTGAAATCACGAAAAATTGGAAATAAAGCCATCTCAAGTATTTATGGCGATGCATTAGAAGCATTGATTGGAGCTATCTACCTTGATAAGGGCTACGAAAAAACACGCTATGTAATTGTTAAGAAAATATTGAACAACTACGTTGACTTACTGGAAGTTGAAGAGAAAGATGAGAACTTTAAAAGTCAGCTTATCGAGTGGGGACAAAAATACAAACAGGAAATTGATTTCAAAACCAGCGAAGAGATCAACCAAAAAAATAAAAACTGTATTTTCACTTCAACGGTAATAATTGAAAACGAGACAAAAGGTACAGGAACAGGCATATCAAAAAAAGAAGCTCAACAAAATGCAGCCAAAGAAGCATTAAACAAAATCAATTCATCTGAAGATTTCATACATGACGATAAATAAATAATTCAAAACATTTGTTCCAATCACATTGTTTTATTTATCAAAAAAGTAATAACGTTTTTCACTTAACTATGACTATTACCAACAAAGTAAAATACTTTTTTGATGAAGAATCAGGCATCCTGTATAAATACCATTTTGGAAATATCAATTTCGACGATATAAGAATTTCATGGGATGAAGCCATCAGAAACAATATGATCCCCGATAATGTCAGAGGTTTTATCCTTGACTACCGCAATGCTACTTTCGACATGTTGCCAAACGAACACATGAAAATTGTTAATTATTACCAGCAAAACCTCAATACCTTTGGCGGCCACCGGATTGCAATTTTAACTGAAGACCCCAAAGACCTTGTAATTTCAGTTTTAGTTGAACTTAAAGACAGAGGATATGCCTCAAAACCATTTAGCACCGAAGAGGCAGCAAAAAAATGGTTGCTAATGTAGGAATTATTGGTAATTGGTATTATTTTTGTTTAACAAAACATATAAAATCAAAACCACTGAATTATGAATAAGCCTACTTGCACGTTAAAATGTTCATCTGTTTTTTTTGCCCTTCTTATTATAATTAGCAGTTGCTCAAGTACAACATATATCGAATCAACACCCTCGGGTGCCGATTTATACCTTGATGGAGAATCGGTAGGGCAAACACCTTATGCCATGACCGACACGAAGCCCATGTTTTCCTGTACAACTTTACGGTTAGAAAAAGATGGCTATCAAACACTTTACAATTCAATTTGCCGTGATGAAGAAGCCGATGTTGGTGCCATTATTGGCGGTTTCTTTTTTGCTGTACCATTTCTTTGGTCGTTGAAATACAAGCCACATCACCATTACAAACTGCGCCCTTTGGAAGGCAACATGCCACAAAAGCAAGACAATGAAAACAAATATGACGGTTTTGAAATGTTAATCGAGGGTGAAGAAGAATAAAGTATATTAGTTATGAGTAGAAAAACAGGCTGACGTTCTTCTCGTCAGCCTGTTTTTTTTATGCGATATTAAAACCTATATTTCTCAACACATTTGATGTATTTTGAGCTACATTGGTTAAACAAACCGTGAACACCGGGAACTCACGCCTTACCGGATAATCGCCCCTTTGTTTCTCAAAAGTCTCAGGCGATGCTTTTAATTTTTTACTATCATTCCAAATCGGATAGGTAAATAAAACCGCCTCAGCAATTATTTGCTGCTTCGTTTTACCTTCTCCATCAATTTCGATAAATGTTTGCTCGGGTTGTTCTACATTTTTGCATTGCCAGTTATCAATACCCAAATTAAATTTGCGGCTTATAGCCTGCACGCTCATACTGGTGCCATTGGCTTTACCATCTTTTGAATATCCGGCAATATGCGGCGTTGAAATAAATGCACCGCGGAGCAATTCTTGGTCGATATCGGGTTCATTCTCCCAGCAATCAATAATTGCATCAGAAATTTTACACTTCTTCAATCCGTTTTTCACAGCATTAGTTTCCATCACTTCACCCCTCGAAGAGTTAATAAAAATCAAACCATCTTTACAGTTCTTCAAAAAATCCTCATCAAACAAATGAAAAGTTTTATCCGGTCCTTCATGGGTCAATGGAGTGTGAAAGGTAATAATATCAGCCTTTTGTTGTATTTCATTTATCGTAACAAATCCCTCAGGACCTTCGTTTCGCTGCCGGGGCGGATCGTTCACCAAAACATCCATTCCAATGATTTCACAAAGCTTTGCAACCTTTGAGCCCACATTACCGGCACCAATGACCCCTATTGTCAAGTTTGAAAGTTTCAGGTTACGCTCGATAGCCAAATAATGAAGGGAAGCCATAATGTATTGTGCCACCGACCAACTATTACAACCGGGTGCGTTTGTCCATTCAATACCATTCTGTTCACAATAATTGGTATCAATATGATCGTAGCCAATGGTGGCCGTTGCAATCATTTTAACAGTTGACCCCGACAGGAGGCTTTCATTACACTTTGTACGGGTCCGTGTTATTATGGCATCGGCATCTTTAACAACCTCAGGTGTTGTTTCTTTGCCGGGCAAATATACAACCTCGGCAAAAGGTTCAAGTGCACCTTTTAGATATGGGATTTTATCATCAGCTACAATCTTCATATTCTAAATTTTATAATGTATTTATATATTGATTTACCAAATCGATTGCATTGTTGATCCGATCTTGTCCTTCCCCCTTAACAACCACATAATTAAAGCCATAATTTTTTAGTTCATTTTGATATATCTGATGCAATTTTTTCCGGTTTTCACCTCCGTTCTCACGTAAGGGGTCGGGTATCCACGGGATGTCAATATCACACAAAATAAATAAATCAACATTGGCATTCTTAATGGCATCATCTAACCAAACCGGGTGTTTACCAAAAACAAAATCGAACCAAACTTTAGTAATAATCAACCAGGTGTCAAAAAAAATTATCTGATTTTCACCTGTTATGCTATTCTCTTCATCTATTTGTCTCCGGGCAATCGTTTCAACGTCATCATACGTATAATGATGGTCAATTTTAAGCACATAGTCACGGGCAAGCTCAGGAATCCATATGCCATTAAAATGCCTGGCGAGTTTGTCAGAGATGGTACTTTTACCGGTAGATTCGGCCCCTGTCAGTACAATTTTAACTGTTTTCTTCATTCAACATATCTTTTCGCCACTCGCGGTACCCCCAAAATGCGACCAAGGTATAAACTACAAAAAGGATGGTAGTTGGGAACAATCCTTTATAAATGTATAGACCGATCGAAACAATGTCTACCACAATCCATATGATCCAGTGCTCAATAATTTTTCGGGCCAGCATCCACGTTGCTACGATACTAAATGCAGTTGTAAAAGCATCACCCAATGGCACAGGCGAATCGGTATAATATTTTAATACAAAGAAAATCCCTACCCAAAGAAGTGTAGAGATAATCAAAATATTTATAACTAACCTTGATGATATATGTGTTACCCGTAACTTTTTACGTCCATGACCCGTTTGTTTACCTTTTGCCCATATAACCCAACCATAGATGCTAATCCATACGTAATAAAACTGGAGGGACATATCGGCATAAAACTTCGACACGAAAAAAACATAGATATACAACAACGATGTTGCCAGGCCAAGTGCCCAGGTAAGGATGTTTTGTTTCACTGATAAGAAAACATATCCAATGCCCAGGGCTGCCCCCAATATTTCAACCCAATTCAGAAACAACCAGTCCAATACACTATTACTCATCGACTGTTCCTTCTAAAATTGAATTATATTTTTCATTATTGTTTATGACCTCTATTGCCTTAATAATTTCCTCATCATCTCCATTGACAATTTCATAGAATTCACTCGAATTCCACATATCACGTGCAATTAAAGCTTTTAAATGGCGCTTGGCGTGTTCCTTTATAAAATCAAATGATTCTTCATCTCGTTCTATACCTTTCTCATCACCAGCTTTCCATAATTCCTCAAGCATTTCGTCGCTTACTTCAAAATTACTTTTGAATGAATTAAACTCAGGGTATTTCGCTCCGAGATCATTTCGGTGCTGATCGACATAGTCAACAACAAATTCATAAACCACCCTCTTACGTACTAAACGGTTGTAATACCCATAATTCTTTGAAGTATCAATGGGGATAAAAATATCGGGGATAACGCCACCACTGCCATAGACAGTACGCTCATTTATCAATGTAGAATATTTCAAATTTTCATCCAGTTCGATACTATCGGCATTAAAGAGCTCACCGCGCTCAAGGCGGTCGATATAATCGTGTTTATACTCATCAACACCATTATCGTATGGTTTTTGGATGCATCGCCCGCTTGGGGTATAATAATGCGCTGTGGTTAAGCGAACCACTGAGCCGTCAGTCAGATAGTAAGGTTGTTGCACCAGGCCCTTCCCAAATGAACGGCGCCCAATAATCACACCTCGGTCCCAATCCTGCACTGCCCCCGAAACAATCTCACTTGCTGATGCAGAACCACCATCAATCAAGACAACCAGTTTCCCATTTTCAAATTCACCATTAAATGAGGCAACATAGTCTTTTCTGGGGTTATTTAAACCTTTAGTGTACACAATCATTTGTCCGGCTTCAAGAAACTGGTCAGAAATTTGATGGGCAGCTTTCAGATACCCACCTCCATTACCTCTAAGGTCAAGTACAAGGTTCTCTAGATTATTCCCTGCTTTCAATTCATTTATTGCATCAACAAATTCTTCGGTTGTTGTTGCTGAAAAACGGTTCAACTTAATATAACCGGTTGTTCCATCAAGCATATATGAAGCATCGAGGCTGTGAATTGGAATTTCGTCACGAATAATTTCAAAGTTCAGGAGTTCATCTTCCCCCCTGCGCAAAATTGAAACGGTAACTAAAGTTCCTTTCTCGCCCCGCAAACGGTCAAAAACCATTTGATTGGTCAGGCCCACCCCGGCAACATTTTCTTCATCGATTTTTATGATCCGGTCTCCAGCCTGCAAGCCAACTTTTTCGGATGGACCACCTGGAATGGTTTGTACAACCATTAATGTATCGCGCAAAATATTAAATGAAATCCCAATACCTTCGAAGCTCCCTTTCAGGGGTTCGTTCATTTTTTCAACTTCTTCTTTCGATATATAGACCGAATGAGGGTCAAGTTCCGCTAACATTTTAACAATTGCAGTTTCAGTGATCTCATTAATGTCGGTTGAATCGACATAATAACTATCGATAAGCCGGAGCAATCGTCCAAACTTCATAGTTTGGTCATGCACACCCTGAGCATGAATATTATTAATTCCTGAAAAAAGTATAAAAAGGGATAGTATTGGAAAAATGATTATTTTCTTCATTTGTGTTATCTTAAAAAATGTGTACTTAACCTAAATAACCTACAGCACAACAAATATAATACCTTTCGGTAGGTAATCAAATATAATTTGTTCCAGTTAATTTTCTACCTTTAACAACACGTCTGTTTTAAGATCGCCTACCCCTCCTTTTCTTTCAAAAAATCAATCAGCATATTTAGTTTTTCCCGTAAATCAACCAAGTCATCTAAATTTATGGATGAATGCTGTAAACCTTCTAATAATTTATAAGGGATATCAGCAGCCTGAACCCGTAAATCCTTTCCTTTTACTGTTAATTTTACAAGCACTTTCCGCTCGTCCGACTCACTGCGCTTACGCTCAAGTATCCCTTGATTCTCCATCCGTTTTAATAAGGGTGTTATTGTATTCGTGTTTAAAATGAGTTTCTTCGATATTTCGTTCACAGTTAAGCCGTCGGATTCCCACAAAACCATCAAAACTAAATATTGCGGGTAGGTAACCCCCATTGCATCGAGGTAAGGCTGATATTCACGCGTAATTAGCCGCGACGCAGCATATACCGGAAAACAAATCTGGTTGCTTAGCTTTAATTGATCGTATTCCATGTTATAAAAATATATCACATTGACGAATAAGCAAATAATCTAAAAACAAAACCAATGGAAAAACATATTATTTCAACATGTTTTCTGCAATATAGGCATCAATCTTATCGGGTTTGGTTGTCGGTGAAAAACGTTTTACAGGATTCCCCTCACCATCAATTAAAAACTTTGTAAAGTTCCATTTTATTTTACTGCCCAATAAGCCACCAAGCTCTTTTTTCAAATACTTAAACAGCGGATGCGCAGTATCGCCATTCACATCTACTTTAGCAAACATCGGAAAAGTCACCCCATAGTTTATCAGGCAATTCTCCGAAATTGACTTTTCATCCCCCGGTTCCTGGTTGGCAAACTGATTACATGGGAACCCCAATACAACCAACCCTTTATCTTTATATTTCTGATAAAGTGCCTCCAGCCCCTCGTACTGTGGTGTCAATCCACACTTACTGGCAGTGTTTACTACTAATATCATTTTACCTTTGAAATGGCTCATTTCAACTTCTTCTCCCTGAAGATTCTTTGCTTTGAATTCATAAAATTTTGCACCCATAATTACTTTTTTTTATAAATTATATCTTTTTTTATCTTTTACGACTATATCGTATGCGATACAAATATAACATTTTTTTATGTCGCTCGCGATATTTATTCAAAAATTGTACTTGTATGTATTTTTTTTGTTAAAAATAGGGGTGCAAACGGATGGGATGTGAACGACAGTTTATCAAAAATGGAAGGCTTGTGCCATTAGCTCCTGTTCTTTGAATGAGATTCCTATATACTACTTTGCATACATTCTCCATTGGGGCACAGCAGGTTTAACCTCTTTGAGGAGAGAATCCCTTTAGTTAAAATATCAATAAACTCATGCAAACTTTACACAAAAAATGAGCTGCTCAATTAATTGTGCAGCTCATTTTTTTTCATCTAAAACAGTCTGTATTTTACTTTTTCTTTTTCTGGCGGGCCAGTTCTTCCTGCTTCCTTTGCATATCCTCCAATCGTTTCTGGAAGCCTGATTTCTTTTTCTTAGTCGGTTTCTTTTTATTCGCCAGCAATTGTGCCCTTACTTTACTCTCATCAATGGTCCTGCGAATAATAAATGTTTGACCAATTGTAAACAGGTTCGCAAGGAAATAGTAATAACTAAGGCCAGCTGCATAAGAGTTAAGGATAAACAGTAAGAAAATTGGCATAAAATACATCATATATTTCATACCCGGCATTGCACTGGTATCTTGCGTTTGTCCCTGTATTTTGGTTTGTACCATCGTAGTAATGGCCATTAACAGGGTAAATAAACTCACGTGGTCGCCATAACCAAATGGCACTGTAAAGGGCAGGTTTAAAAACGTATCGTAAGTTGACAGGTCGGTTGCCCAAAGGAAACTTTCCTGCCGCAGCTCAATTGACCCCGGGAAGAAATAAAACATGGCAATAAGCACAGGAAACTGGAACAACATTGGCAAACACCCTCCCATTGGGCTTACACCAACCTTTTTGTACAAGGCCATGGTTGCTTGTTGTTTTTCCATAGCCTTATCCTTCGGATACTTCTTGTTTATCTCATCAATTTCAGGCTTTAAGGCTTTCATCTTTGCCTGCGAAACATACGATTTGTAGGTAAAAGGAAAAACAATCAGCCTGATCATCACAGTTAGTATCAGGATAATAACCCCGAAATTATCGATATACCTGCGTAAAAAGTTAAATGTTGGAATAATAACAAATTTATTCACTTCGCGGACAACCGGCCAACCAAGGTTAATAAGCTTTTCAAGGTCATAACCATGCTCTTTAAGTGTTTGATAGTGATTGGGCCCAAAATAAAACGACATTCCGTAATTCCTCTCCTGACGGGAATCAAATGCCAATCCAATATCAGATGAGAAATAAGCCAGATATTCTGTGTTTTCTTCATCATATTTATCGGAGGAAATTACTGCATTATCAAATGCATCGTCGGCCATAATAACAGTTGAGAAAAAAAGTTGCTTATAACCAATCCATTTGATAGGTGTATTGAGTGATTCTTCATCGTCTTTATTCTGGCTCAATTCATCAAGTTCAGCATCTTTAAATTTATAATACATGGTTGTATACCTGTCTTCGCCAAACCTTGACGGGCGCTCTTGCCTTGGCACTTCGTAGTTGAAATTGAAATTCAGGTATCCGGTATTGGTATTGATAATTTCGTCCATGCCATTCATCCGGATATCGTAATCTACCACATATGAATTATGCTTTATTTTATAGACATAGTCGATATATCGCCCCTGGCCAGCATTTAACCTCATTACCAGTTCACGGCTTTGCCCCGGGTTTTCTTCATTGAACTTTATGCGGCCCTCGCGGCCAACAGGCACATTGGGACCTTCAACCTTTACCAGCTTTTCGCTGATTTGTGGCTCAAAGAATAAATCGTCGGTTTTAATGCTACGGTTTTGGGCAAAAAACGATAAATTATGCGTTGATTTATCTGGTTCAATTAAGATCAAATCGGTAGAATCGTGCCGCTTGTAATTCTTCAATTCAACAGAATAAACACGTCCACCTTTGGTTGAAATTTGCACCTTCAGAAGGTTATTTTCCAGAGTTATAAATTCTTCTTCACCCTTTGCTGATACGCTTAAATCGCCATACAATGTTTTTAACTCATCATTGTCAAAATCAGGATCAGCTTCACTAACATTATTTTCCCCAAGGGATTGTTGCTGCTCTTTTTGCTCCTTTTCTTGTGCTGCCAGCTCACGCTCAAGCTGTTGCTGTACACGTTCAATTGAATCGCGACGTTGTTTTGCTGCTTCAATCTCTTCTTGTGATGGTCGGTTCAAATAACTAAAACCGATCAATACAGCAAAAATTAGCACAAGTCCTATTGTCGTATTTTTATCCATTTATTTCTGATGTTTTGTTTTTATTTGGTTAAGCAGGCTTTTACAAAACCTGAGAACAAAGGGCTCGGGTTTAAAACCGTACTACTATACTCAGGATGATACTGAACACCAACAAACCATTTATGGTTTTCAATTTCAACAGCCTCAACCAAGTCGGTATCAGGATTTACCCCAACAGGCTTCATCCCCTTCGCTTCAAATTCTTTTTTAAATTTATCATTAAACTCATAACGATGCCTGTGCCGTTCTGATATTTGTGTTTTCCGATACGCATCGTACAATTTACTACCTTTTTTCACGGTGCAGGTAAATGCACCTAATCGCATTGTCCCGCCCATATTTGTGATGCCTTTTTGTTCTTCCATAAGGTCAATAACCGGATATTTGGTAACTTCATTCATTTCGGTTGAATCGGCACCTTCTAAATTAAGCACATTACGTGCAAATTCAATCACTGCAATTTGCATCCCCAGGCAGATACCCAAAAAAGGAATATTGTTTTCACGCGCATAACGTGTAGCTTCAATTTTCCCTTTAATTCCACGGTGCCCAAAACCTGGGGCTACCAGGATACCATCATAATCTTTGAGCTTTTTATCAACATTGCCCGATTTTATTTCTTCAGAGTGCATATATTGCAAATTCACTTTGCATTCGTTTACCGCACCTGCATGGATAAATGCCTCAGAGATTGATTTATAGGCATCGGGCAATTCAACATATTTACCAATGAGGGCTATATTGACTTCGCTTTTAGGATTTTTATGTTTTTGTAAAAAAGAGTTCCAGGCTTCAAGCTCGGGCTCTTTCCCGGTTGACATTTCAAATTTGCGGAGTACCGTTAAATCAAGCTTCTCTTCTTTCATTTTTAATGGTACTTCATAAATTGTAGGCACATCAATTGATTGGACAACCGAATCTTCATCAACATTACAAAATAGTGCTACTTTTTTTCGTATACCCTCCCCCAGGTCGTGCTCAGTACGAAGTACAAGCACATCGGGCTGAACTCCATTTTCGAGCAGGGCTTTTACCGAGTGTTGGGTAGGTTTTGTTTTGAGCTCGCCCGAAGCGTTCAAAAATGGCACAAGTGTAAGGTGGATTACCATTGCCGATTTACCCAACTCCCATTTCAACTGCCTTACAGCTTCAATATATGGCAACGACTCAATATCGCCTACTGTTCCTCCAATTTCGGTAAGTACAAAGTCATACTTCCCTTTGCGCCCCAATAATTTTATATTGCGTTTTATCTCATCGGTTATGTGAGGAATAATCTGTACGGTTTTTCCAAGATAATCACCCCGACGTTCCTTGTTGATTACCGATTGGTAAACACGGCCGGTAGTTACATTGTTAGCTTGCGATGTGGGTTTATTTAAAAAACGCTCGTAATGCCCCAGGTCTAAATCGGTTTCAGCACCATCGTTGGTAACATAACACTCTCCATGTTCGTAGGGGTTTAATGTTCCGGGATCGACATTAATGTATGGATCCAGTTTTTGAATTGTAACTGCATAACCTCTGGCCTGCAAAAGCTTAGCCAGAGAAGCGATTAAAATCCCCTTACCTAACGAAGAGGTCACACCACCTGTTACAAAAATATACTTAGTTGACAAACTGTTCAATTTTAAAGGTTTATAAAAGAAAAGCCAAAGATAAAGATAATATGGATGATTGTAAAAACAACATACAACCAAATGCGAAAATTTATTTTAGTCTTAAAAAACGATCAATAAATTTCACTAAATTTTAAATAAAAAGGTGCCCAAGTTAAGGGCACCCTTGCATCAGCATATTTCTATTCATCCATTTCATCGTCAACCCTGTCGATGATGCGGATTTTCTCTTTCAGATATTCAATTTGCTCTTCAGCATTTTCAATCTTACGTTTTACATCTTTGATCAACCCCTCGGCATTTTTAGAGTTGGAGAAAAATCCAATATTATTTTTCAGGGTAATCAAGTCATTTTCGAGATGCTTCATTTTATTAACATACTTGTCCCTTTCGGCATAAACTTTACCCTGGCTGCGGTTCGATGTTTTCCAATCGGTAACCTTGCTTTTAAATTTCAGTAAATTTTTCTCCTGGTCATCAACCCTCAGTTTGTCAAACTGTTCGTTTACCGCGTCACGGAAACGTTTTTGCACCTCATTTTTGTTTTCAATCGGCACAAAACCAATTTCGGACCAACGCCGCTGAAAATCACGTAGTTTTTCAAAATCTGCTTCTTCGTTGTTTGTTGGCTTGAATGCTTTTATTTCTTCAATAAGTTCATTTTTCAGTTTCAAATTTTCAACCTGTGTTTCATCAATGGTACTGAAAAATTCTTTTTTACGGTTGAAGAAATGGTCGCAGGCAGCCCTGAAACGTTTCCATACAGCATCGGAATGTTTACGGGGAACAGGCCCGATTTCTTTCCATTTTTTCTGTATTTCTATATATTCATTAGTAGTCTTCTTCCAGTCTTCACTTTCTTTCATTGCCTCTGCCCTTGTGCACAAGTCAATTTTCAGCTGAAGGTTATTTTGCTGTATTTCCTTATGCTTGGCATAAAACTCGCGTTTGTTATCAAAAAAAGTATCACAGGCTGTACGAAAACGCTCGTATATTGAATTGTTACTCTTTTTTGGTGCAAAACCAATGGTACGCCACAATTTTTGAAGTTCAATAACCTCTTTCGATTTAGCCTCCCACTGTTTATGGTTTTCAATTTCAGAAGCCAAAATTTCTTCAACTTTCTCACAAAGAACTGTCTTCGCCTCCAGGTTTTTCTTTTGTTCCTTTTTGCGGTTTTCAAAATACTCCTGGTGCTTTTTATTGATTTTTGTAGTTGCATCCTTGAACCGCTCCCAAAGTTCTTCTTTCTTTTCGCGGGGCACAGGTCCTATTTCACGCCATGAGTCGTGCAATTTCTGAAGGGCATTAAACGCCTTTATTACTGATGGCTCAAGCAACAAAGCCTCAGCACGTTCGCAAAGGTGGATCTTTTCCTCCATGTTTTTCTTCAGGTCAAGATCACGCAACTCCCTGTTTATTTTTATGTAATCATAAAAATTCTCAACATGGTGGTGATAATTCTCCCACATATCTTTCATGGCAGCTTGTGGCACCAGGCCAACATCGTGCCACTTTTGTTGCAACGACTTAAACTCCTGAAAGGTTTTATTGATAGACTCTTCACGGTTCACGAGGTTTTTGATCTCCTCGATTATCTCATATTTCTTTTTAAGGTTTTCTTCTTTTTCGGCTTCGAGCTGTTTGTTGTGTTGTGCCTTTTTGCTGCGGTACAACGACATTAACTCTTTCAAGTCATTTTCGTATGGATCGGGATCGGGCTTGAACTCTTCTTCAAAACCACCATTATCGATAAAATCTTTCTTCTGGGCCTGCAGGTTGGCTTTGTGCTTTTTGTAGAAATTCGATTTAATGAGATCCACCTTCTTATGAATTTTCATAAAATTGTGGTTCTCTAACAAATCCCTGAACTGATTAATCAACTCAACTTCAGTAAGTGCAGAATAATCAAGCTCTTCTTCTGAATTTTCAGTTGATTTTTCATCCTTTTGCTCCGATTTTTCATTTTCCGGTGCGGTTTCGGCTGTTTCTGTTCTTTTCTCATCAACTTCGGTTGCAGCATGTTTTTCTTCAACCCCATCTACATCCTTTTCGCCCGTATCTTCCGATGGCGTTTCTTTTTCAAAAGAAGTTTCAGCACCTGCTGATTGATTTTCGTCAGTTTTTACCTCTTCTTTTTCTACTTCTTCCGTTAAGTTTTCGTCAACGGTTTCTTTTGTTTCTTCAGCCGTATTGTTTTCTTTTACAGCCTCTTTCGGTTCATTCACATCAGTATTTTCAGCTTGAATATCTGAATTTTTAATCTCTTCCTGAGATTCTGAGTGCAGTTTGTCTTTCGGTTCCATACATTGATATTTGAATAGATATCTTCATTCAACAATATAACTCTTTAAATATTGTGAACTACGAAAGTAGACATTAAAAAATAATACTCAAAAAAATTGAAAAATAAATCATAAAAAAAGGCTTCCTTAATGAAAGCCTTTACTTATCAGTTCATAAAAAATTACTGAACCTCAATTTCCATTTCTTTATTTTTGAGCTTTTCTTCCAACTTTGGAAGCACCACTTTTAAAATCCCGTTTTCATATTTCGCGTTAACGTTTTCAATAATTACATCGTCAGGCATATTGAAAGCACGCTCAAATGAATGTACTGAAAATTCACGGCGGTTGTAGCCCTGTTCTTCCTGTTCGTTTTCAACATTGGCTTTAACGGTTAACAAACCATCGTCACTTGTAATTGAAAACTGGTCTTTTTGATATCCCGGAACTGAAAACTCCAACACATATTGATCTTTTCCACCACTTATGTTCACAGCAGGCCTGCAACTTCTGTTTTGTTCACGTTGACGGTATTGATTGTTAAACCTGTTGTTCATTCCATATTGATAAACCGGATTTTCAAATCTTAAAATATTCATAACTTATCCTCCTAATTGTTGATTTAATTCTTGTTTCAAATTGTTTAAGCTCCATTTTTCAACCTTCGTGCCACGCCAAAAACAAGACAATTTTGTCTGAATAAAAGACCCAAACCTGTCATTTTTTCCGCAAAAAGGCAAAAATACTGTCATTTTTACATAACCTTATAGCCTCATGTCTAAAATCTAATCATCTATAATGAAAGAAGTTTTGATTAAACTATTTTTGCAAAAAATCAGAAACACATGCGAATAGATATCCTTACCATTTTCCCTGAAATATTTGAAGGTCCATTTAGCCTGTCAATGCTCAAAAGGGCACAGGAAAAAGAAATTGCCGAGCTGCACATCCACAACATACGCGATTATTCTACCGACAAACAAAAATCGGTTGACGATTATGCATTCGGTGGCGGCGCCGGAATGGTTATGATGATCCAGCCCATTGAAGACCTCATCCTGAAATTAAAGGCGGAACGCAGCTACGACGAAATTATTTACATGACCCCCGACGCCAGGGTATGGAACCAAAAGATGGCCAACCAGCTTTCAATGTCGGAAAATATTATCATTTTATGCGGGCATTATAAAGGTGTTGACCAACGCATACGCGACCATTACATAACACGTGAAGTATCGATTGGCGATTATGTACTCACAGGTGGTGAACTGGCTGCCGCCGTTGTGGTTGATAGTATCGTGCGGCTTATCCCCGGTGTATTGTCCGACGAAACATCTGCGCTTACCGATTCGCACCAGGACGGGTTGTTGAGCCCACCAGTTTATACACGTCCATCGGACTATAAAGGCTGGAAAGTTCCGGAAATACTTTTATCGGGCAATACGAAACTTGTAGAAGAATGGCGCGAAGAGAAAGCCTTAGAAATCACAAAAAAAATTCGGCCCGATTTACTCGAAATGTAAAACTTTTTGTGTGAATTAAATTGTAAACTCTATTTTTGCGCCTTAAAATTATACATACATGAGTTTCAAAAGCGAAATCGAACGTCGAAAAACATTTGCCATTGTTAGCCACCCCGATGCGGGTAAAACAACACTTACCGAGAAATTACTACTTTTTGGGGGCGCCATCCATGTTGCCGGGGCTGTTAAAAGCAACAAAATAAAAAAAACAGCAACCTCCGATTTTATGGAAATTGAGCGCCAGCGTGGTATTTCGGTAGCCACATCGGTAATGGGCTTTGAATATAACGGCTACAAGGTAAATATACTTGACACCCCCGGGCACCAGGATTTCCAGGAGGACACATTCCGCACCCTCACTGCTGTTGACAGTGTTATCATTGTTATTGATGCAGCGAAAGGCGTAGAGCCACAAACCGAAAAACTCATGAGCGTTTGCCGCATGCGCAAAACCCCGGTTATTGTTTTCGTGAATAAAATGGACCGCCCGTCGGAAGATACGTTTATGTTGATTGAAGAAATAGAAAAGCAGCTTCAGATAACAACACGACCGTTAAGCTGGCCTATTAACAGCGGTCCCGACTTCAAAGGCGTTTACAACCTGTTCGACTCGAGCCTGCAACTTTTTAACCCAAATGTGCAAGAAGTTGAAAAAAACATAAGTTTCGACAACCTGAACAACAAAGAGCTTGAAGAATGGATTGGCACAAAAGATGCTGAAACCCTGCGTGAAGATGTAGAACTCATTGAAGGTGTGTATCCTGAATTTGATGAAAAAGCATACAAAAACGGCGATCTTGCCCCCGTTTTCTTTGGTAGTGCCCTTTATAATTTCGGGGTCCAGGAATTACTCGATTCATTTTTACGGATTGCCCCAACCCCACTCCCCAGCAAAGCTGCAGAACGCATTATTGAACCCTATGAAGATGATTTCAGCGGGTTCGTTTTTAAAATACATGCCAACATCGACCCTAACCACCGGAGCCGTATCGCTTTTGTTAAAATATGCTCGGGCAAGTTTGAACGGAACAAAGTATACAAGCACACACGCCTGAACAAGCAATTCCGCATTTCGCAACCTACAGCCTTCATGGCATCGAAAAAAGAAACGGTTGACGAAGCCTATCCCGGCGACATAATTGGCGTACCCGATACCGGCAACTTTATAATTGGGGACACCCTAACCAGTGGTGAAAATTTGCATTTCAAAGGGCTGCCAAGCTTTTCGCCCGAGATGTTCCGATACATTGAAAATGCCGACCCCATGAAATCGAAGCAACTCGAAAAAGGCATCGACCAGCTCATGGACGAAGGTGTTGCACAGCTATTTACCAGCCAGCTCAACAACCGGAAAATTATTGGATGTGTAGGCCAACTACAGTTCGAAGTTATTCAATACCGCCTCGAACATGAATATGGTGCAAAATGTCGTTTCGAACCTATACAAATGTATAAGGCATGTTGGATTGAAAGTGACAACCCTGAACGTATTGAAGAATTCAGGAAACGAAAAGTACAACGTATGGCCACTGACAAACAGGGGCGCAACGTGTTTATGGCCGATTCGCCATTCATTTTACAAATGGCCCAGCAAGATTTTGATGATATCAAATTCCATTTCACATCCGAATTCTAAAATTGTATTTTCCACACAACAAAAAAATAATCATTTGACCCCCTAATTTTATAAAAATATGTGCGTTTTATAATTCATCTTTTTTCCTATATTTGCAATGTGTAAATTTTACGCATTAAATATAATCAAAGATGTCAAAGATAATTCCTAACATTTCGGTTGATTGTGTGATTTTCGGATTCGACTTTAATCAATTAAACGTTCTCTTGGTTGAACGTAAGCTTGAAGACGAAAAAACAAACAAAACACTTATTGACGACTGGACTCTAATAGGTTATCATATTTATGAAGAAGAGGATACCGATTCAGCCGCCAAGCGAATATTAAAAAAACTCACCGGGCTGGACCACATATACCTTGAACAGTTTCAGGCTTTTGGCGAAGTTAACCGCATAAGTGACCCCAAGGATAAACTTTGGCTAAAATATCAAAGCGAGCGGTTTAGCGAGCGGATTGTTACCATTGGTTACTTTTCGTTAATCGACAGCACTTCGGTTTCATTGTCGTTACATGAACGCAATGTAAAATGGTTCCCGCTGAACAACCTGCCGGAGCTGGGATTTGACCATAAGAAAATACTTGACAAAGGGCTGGAACGCCTCAGGGATAAAATCCGATCTGAACCCATAGGGTTTGAGCTACTCCCCGAAAAATTTACCATCTCGCAATTACAAAGGCTATACGAAGAAATACTAGGGACAAAATTTGATCGCCGGAATTTCAGGAAAAAAGTATTGCAAATGAAATATGTTATACCGCTCGATGAAAAACAAAAGGGTGTAAAACACAAACCCGCACAACTTTTCATCTTTAGCCGCGAAGTTTATGAAAAAACAAAAACCGAGCGTTTTGACTTTTCAATTTAAGAACCATTTAACCAATATAAGATGAACCGAATTAACCAAAAACTAAAAATCACCGAAAAAATTGGCTATGCCCTCGGGGATGGAGCTGCGAACATTGCCTGGCGGGGCGTTGCAACCTTCCTTTTTGTTTTTTACACCGATGTGTTCGGGCTCAACCCGGCAGCCGTTGGCTTACTTATGCTCATAGCCCGTTCGAGCGATGGGATCAGCGATGTGGTAATGGGCATTATTGGCGACCGTACCAATTCAAGGTGGGGAAAATTCCGTCCCTGGATTTTATGGACTGCCATACCACTGGGGGTGATGCTTTCGTTGCTATTTACCAGTCCCGACCTTAGCCCTACCGGTAAAATAATTTATGCTTATACAACATACATTATATTCACACTGGTTTACACTGCCAACAATATACCTTATGGTGCTTTAATGGCAGTAATGACCGGCGACGATAAAGAACGGACCAGCATAGGCTCGTACCGAATGGTTGGTGCCTTTGCCGGTGGCATGCTGGTACAGGGCGCCCTTCTCCTGTTGGTTTCTACATTTGGTGACATAAACCCCACAATTGATGTACAAAAACTTGAAAGTGAAAAATACGAAGTTGTGGTTTCAACACCTGAGAATGTAAAAAATGTGAACATAAAAACTGAAGACGAGATCGCTACTTTTGTATGGGCCGACCCTCAAATGGCCGACAGTGTGAATGTGCCCACAAAAGGGAAAAGCTTTTCGATGGAAGCCAATAAAGATTACACATTTATTGTTGAAGGCGAACCTGAACTTGACAAGGGTAAAATATTTATCATCGACCAAAAAGAGGGATACAGCAAATCTATCTACCTCATGTCGTTTGTACTGGCAATTTCCCTTATTATTACTTTTTACTCAACCCGTGAACGGATCACACCACCCAAGGAACAGAAATCAAACCTGAAAAAGGATTTAAAAGACCTTATAAAGAACAGGCCGTGGATTATACTTCTGGTTATTGGACTGTTATTCAACGTTTACAACTCAATAAAACAAGGTATTGTTGTAATATATTTCACACATTACCTGCACAATCAATTAATGGCCGGCACCTATTTGGTTTCGTTAATGGTCGCATCAATAGCCGGGGCCATGGCCACTTCATGGCTTAGCAAGCGCTTGGGCAAACGAAAACTTTTTATTTATGCATTAATTTTCTCAGGCATTGTCAATGCACTATTTATATTTTGTGGGCCCGAAAACACCCTCAGCATATTCGCAATTGGAACCATATCAGAATTTGCAGCAGCCATCTTTCCCACACTTTTCTTTGCCATGCTTGGCGATGCTGCCGATTATTCAGAGTATAAAAACGGGCGCCGAGCAACAGGCCTTATTTATTCGGCCGGATCGTTCTCAACAAAATTTGGTGGCGGTGTAGCTGGTGCTATCATCGGCTTTGTACTGGCTGCATTCAATTACGACGGACAGGACCAGGCTGCCATACAAGGGGCAATACCGGGAATTATTATGCTGATGAGCTGGATACCAACCATTATTGCACTTATCGCGGCATTTCTTATGAGGTTTTACCCTCTCGACCAGGATAAACTAAACGAAATTACCATAGAATTAAACAATCGCAGGAACGACGAAAATGCCTTGGCATCAAATTAAACACATTAAGATATAATATTATGAAATTCGGTTATTTTGACGATAAAAACAGGGAGTACGTAATTACAAATCCGAAAACACCCTACCCATGGATCAACTACCTGGGCAATGAAGATTTTTTCTCGCTCATATCAAATACTGCTGGGGGCTATTCTTTTTATAAGGATGCAAAATTCAGAAGGATAACCCGCTACCGGTATAATAATGTACCAACTGACGATGGCGGACGATATTTTTATATCAAAGACGGTGACAGCGTATGGTCGCCCGGCTGGAAACCCATGAAAACCCCACTTGACAAGTATGAGTGCAGGCATGGCATGAACTATACCACAATTGAAGGCGAGAAAAATGGGTTAAATGTTAAAACGCTGTTTTTTGTGCCCCTCAAAACATGGGCTGAAGTTCAAAAGGTAAGCCTTGAGAACAATTCAGAAAAAACAAAAAAAATCAAATTTTTCTCATTTGTAGAATGGGCACTATGGAATGCTGCCACCGACATGGAGAATTTTCAACGTAACTTTTCAACCGGGGAAGTAGAAATTGATGGTTCAGTTTTGTACCATAAAACAGAATACAAAGAAAGACGTAACCATTACGCCTACTATTCGGTTAACACGCCAATTAACGGATACGACACCGACCGTGAATCATTCTTTGGGCTATACAACGGTTTCAATGAGCCGGAAGCGGTACTTGAAGGCAAGCCCCGGATGAGCGAAGCCCATGGTTGGTCGCCTGTAGCCTCACATTATATTGAAGTTGAATTAAAACCAGGAGAATCAAAAGATTTTGTATTTGTGCTGGGCTATGTTGAAAACAAAGATGAAGAAAAATGGGAATCCAAAGGCGTTATCAATAAAACAAACGCCAAAGCAACCATTGCCCGTTTCGACACTGCCGGTAAAGTTGACACTGCACTGGCCGAGCTACGCGCATACTGGGATGAATTGCTGAGCATCTATACCCTGAAATCAGGAGAAGAAAAGCTCGACCGCATGGTGAATATCTGGAACCAGTACCAGTGTATGATTACCTTTAATTTTTCGCGCTCTGCGTCCTTCTTCGAGAGCGGGATCGGACGTGGCATGGGTTTTCGTGACTCAAACCAGGACCTTATCGGTTTTGTGCACCAGATACCCGAACGTGCCCGCCAGCGCATAATCGACATTGCATCGACACAATTCCCCGACGGTGGATGCTACCACCAGTACCAGCCCCTCACAAAGCGTGGCAACAACGATATTGGTGGCGGTTTTAACGACGACCCAATGTGGCTCATACTCGGGACGGTAAGTTACATCAAAGAAACAGGCGATTTTAGCATCCTTGATGAAATGGTACCATACGATAACGATGAAAGCAATGCACAAACATTGTTCCACCACCTTACCGTATCTTTCAACCATGTAGTTGAAAACCTGGGGCCTCACGGCTTACCGCTTATCGGGCGCGCCGACTGGAACGACTGCCTGAACCTGAATTGTTTTTCAAACGATCCCGACGAATCGTTCCAAACCACCGAGAATAAAACAGAAGGCTCAAAAGCCGAATCGCTTATGATTGCAGGCCTTTTTGTTGTGTACGGGCATGACTATGTTGAATTATGCAAAAAGCTCAATAAAAACGAAGAAGCAGAACGGGCACAAAAGTATGTTGCCGAAATGACCGAAGCGGTTAAAAAACATGGTTGGGACGGCGAATGGTTCCTTCGTGCATACGACTACTTTGGCGATAAAATTGGCAGTAAAGAAAACGAAGAAGGTCAAATCTTTATCGAATCAAACGGATGGTGCTCCATGGCCGGAATTGGCAAAAACGAAGGTATGGTAGAAAAAGCACTCGATTCGGTAAAAGAACGTCTCGACTGTGAATATGGAATTGTGCTGAACAACCCGCCATTTACCAAATACTATATTGAATACGGTGAAATATCGAGTTACCCAAAAGGATATAAAGAAAATGCCGGTATATTTTGCCATAACAACCCGTGGGTTATCATTGGCGAAACGGTGTTAGGTCGTGGCGATCAAGCCTGGGAATATTTCCGAAAAATATGCCCGTCGTACCTTGAGGACATCAGCGAGTTGCACCGTACCGAACCATACGTGTATGCACAAATGATTTCAGGCAAAGACGCCTACAAACCCGGCGAAGCCAAAAACTCATGGCTAACGGGCACAGCATCATGGAACTTTTACACCATAACCCAATATATACTGGGCATCCAACCACAGTACGATGGTTTAAAAATAGTCCCTTGTATACCAAAAGAATGGGACGGATTTGAAATAACACGTAAATTCAGGAATGCAACTTACAATATTAAAGTTGAGAACAAAAACCGTGTAAATTCAGGCATTGAGAGCATTACTGTTGACGGGGAAACCTTAAACGGAGATACATTGCCGATTTTTAATGATGGCAAAACACATAAGGTTGTTGTAAAAATGTAAAATATATACAACAAAAGGATATAAAAAAGATCTGTGAAACTATTTCACGGATCTTTTTTATTGTATTAATTTGCACCGATAAATATTACAATACAATTTAATTGAAACGACATGCTTTTACCCGACACCGAATTATTTAATTACGTAATTCTGCCAATACTTATCTTCGTTGCCCGAATTTTAGACGTTGGCATTGGAACCATCCGCATTGTATTTGTTTCAAAGGGGGATAAAACCATTGCCCCACTGCTCGGGTTCTTCGAAATATTAATTTGGATCATCGCCATTGGTGAGATCATGCAAAACCTCGATAACTGGATCAACATATTCTCATACGCAGCCGGTTTTGCTGCAGGTACATACATTGGCCTTATCATAGAAGACAAAATGGCAATGGGCGTGGTGCGCATACAAATTATTACCGCAAAAGCTGCCAACGACCTGATTGCTAAACTTAAATCAAGCGGCTACGGCATTACCCACCACGAGGCCAGCGGTGCTAACGGAAAAGTAAGTATTATTTACAGCATTATTAACCGAACAGACATCCCGATGGTAATCAACAAAATTAGAAAATATAACCCTAATGCATTTTATTCAATTGAGGATGTACGTTTTGTAAATCGCGGAGTAGGATCAATTTACACACCAAAAAGGCGGATAAGAAAAGGCAAATAGAAAATTATCCGTTTGTGTGTCCTGATGATTCTTTTTCTTGATCCTTTTTTATTGATTTGTAAAGAAGAATAAGGAAATACAAAGCCCCCATACCAATAAAAACACTGCCCATTTTTTCAATAAAATCAGTGCCTGCGTGTATCATACCAAAGCCTGAAAAAACAAGGAATGCTGCAATAAATGACAATGCTCGTTTCATAAATCGTTTCATTATTTAACTAAAAACCACCATAAAAGCTTCAAAGCTGAATTATTCCGGGCAAAAATTACATCTATGTTAATCACATGCCAAAAATAAAAAGAATCCTTCCGTTTTAAGCCATTTTTAATAAATTTGCGACACTTCAATAACATTTAAACAAGATTAAAATAAACATATTATGAGAAAAAAAGTTGTAGCCGGAAACTGGAAATGCAATACAACGCTTCAGGAAGGTGTTGAACTTGCCAAAGCTGTGAACAGCGTAGTAAAAGAAAAAGGTGCAAAAGATGTAGTAGTGGTATTGGGCACCCCATTTACCCACCTAACTAAAGTAGTTGAATCGGTTGATACAAAACGTATTGGCGTATCAGCCCAAAACTGTGCTGCCGAGCCCAAAGGTGCTTTCACAGGAGAAGTATCAGCTGCCATGGTTAAATCAACCGGTTCGGAATATGTAATACTTGGACATAGTGAACGCCGCGAATATTATGGTGAAGACAGTGACATTTTGAACAAAAAAGTTGCACTGGCTTTAGAAAACGACCTGACCCCTATTTATTGCTGCGGCGAATCACTTGATATCCGTGAAGCCGGCAACCAAAAAGAATATGTGATCAATCAACTAAAAGAAACCATTTTCAAATTAAATGAAAATGATTTCAAAAAAATTATTGTTGCATACGAACCTATCTGGGCTATTGGTACCGGTAAAACTGCAACAACCGAACAAGCACAGGAAATGCACAAAGACATTCGCGATGCCATTGCAGCACAATTCGGGCAAGAAGTAGCCAATGACACATCCATTCTTTACGGCGGAAGTTGTAAGCCCAGCAATGCAAATGAACTTTTTGCCAACCCCGATGTTGATGGCGGTTTAATTGGAGGCGCATCATTAAAAGCTGAAGATTTTATTGAAATTATTAACGCATACTAATTTTATTTTTATAAATTGCATAAAATCGTAAGTAGTTTTATTTAAACTTTTACGTTTTTGATTTATAAACTAATAATTATTTAAAAATCCTTTAATCTCACCTTACAAAAGAGATTGCCTTTTCAGGCAGTCTCTTTTTTATCTGATATAAAATTTTGGTATAGGCGCATAAGTCGCTGTTAATATAGAGAAGAGCGCTACCTTTGTGGCGTGGAAAATAGAAAACAATATATAGGCGTGAATTCGATAGAGTTCAATAGATATTTTCAGACCGACGAGGATTGCTACCGTTATCT
>JASMTI010000217.1:0-15727 GCA_041694375.1 Bacteroidales bacterium
TGTGCTGATGATAAACTATATGTTGGGCAATCAAAAAATCTTAAAGAACGGTTTCAAAGACATATCAATGGATATGTGCCTGCTACAAAAGCGAGGCGTCCACTTGAACTAGTGCATTATTCAGCATTTCGTGAACCATTTAAAGCTATATTATTTTGGTACTAACAAACTGCCGAAATACGTATTAATGCCACGAAGTGGCTATACCTCAATAACCCCCGGTGGAGCCTGCGGGACCGGGGGCTGAAAGATGGTCAATACCCCAGCCCCGAAAGGGGTTGTACTTTAATGATGTAAATTACTTTCCAGAGGGTGCCACCCCTACGGGGCTAGCGTTGACTTTTACTGTTTTACCGTGGGTTCATGCTTCGGCAAGCTCAGCAATCACCCACGGTTATTGATATGCTACTCCTTCGGAGCAACATAACGTATATATTAAGAATATGGTGCTCATAAAAAGTATAGTTACCAACCATTGTACTTATGCAAATCGGAACGACGGCGGGCTTTTTTTTATCATATATTAAAACGTTGAACAATGACCTTATTTTACTTTTCTGTAGATATAACACCCAATCTCGGATGGATGGTCCTGCACTAAATTGTCTTTGCTTTCCTTCATAATCAATTTAATAACCAAAAAATCACCTCCCGCAGCCATACTAAAAAAAATTCCAAAAATTAACAATCCCAAATTACCTGATAATATTGCTAATAATGCAGGTATAAATCCTAGAATAACAGCAGGGGCAACGGCTCCAAGTATATATTGCCGAACATTTAAAGGCTCCTTGCAATGGCAATAAGGTGTTAGCATTTTCCATATAACTCCAAATTTTATAGATTTAAATCCATTCTTGGCATATCTTGCCCATATTATTCCATGTATCAATTCATGAACAATAATTCCCAAAATCAAAATGCCAAAAATAAATAAACCTCCATATAATGCTTTTATTGGCGCTATGTTATCAATAAAACTTACAAAATCTGCGTTTGAGTACCAAATCAAATAATATGGTAACCCAAAAACAAAAAGCATTGGAACCAATATTAAGAATGCAAAAACATTGGCCCAAACTAAATCTATTGTTAACAATTCTTTTCTGTAATTATCTAAATCCTGCATTTATTATGTGTTTTAATGTTCCGATAATTAAATCTATAACTTAGCTTTTAGCCATTTAGACGCCCCCAATTGTTTACTCCTTTCAACCGGCAATGATCCCGATGCATATATAAAGATATCGCCTTCTGGTAAAACTTTCACCCCTTCGGTATTATAAAGTTTAAGGTCTTCTCGACTTATTGAAAACAAAAGTTCTTTTGTTTCTCCAGGTTTAAGGTTAATACGGTCGAAACCTTTTAGTGAATATTTCGGAAAGCCATTCTTGTCATTGGCTATTTCTTCGTATGAAATATATAATTGTACCACTTCTTCTGTTTCAACTTGCCCGGTATTAGTCAAACTCACTTTTGCTTTAAGTGGTCCATCGGATGAGTTATTCAGGAGTTCAATCGAATTATATTTGACATGGGAATAACTCAAACCAAAGCCAAACGGATACAAAGGTTCTTCCTCCATATAACGATAGGTCCGTCCTTGCATTGAATAATCATCATAATCGGGTATTTGTTCCAACGATTTCGGGAATGTAAGGGGCAACTTACCAGAAGGCGAGGCATTTCCAAAAATAACATCGGCTATTGCATTACCACCTTCCTGCCCGGGATACCAGGCCATAATAACTGCATCTGACAACTCGTGTACACGCGACAAATTTATGGGGCTGCCACCAATCACCACCGAAATTATGGGGTTATCGTGCCCCCTGTTCAAGCGTTCGAGATATTCAATTTGATTTTCGGGCATAGAATAATCAAGTACATCGCCGTAAGTTGAAGAAGCAATAGCAGCGCCTTCTTCTCCTTCAATAAGACCGTTCAGCCCTAAAACAACAATCGTTGCAGCCGAATTGCGCGCATTGCCCGAAGCCCAGTCGATCGGGTTTTTATTGGGCCTGTCGAGCAAAGCCCCCATACGATACTGAACCTGACTGCCAAGCCCAACCCTCGAAACAATACCTTCGAGTACGGTTACAATGTTTGAATTTACACCATAATAATTGCCCAGCATAGCTTCAAGGTTTGAAGCATTAGGCCCGGTTACAAAATATTTGTGTAAGTCGTTTTCCAACGGCAGGACATTATCATTTTTCAACAAAACCAGCGATTTTAAAGCAGCTTCATAGCTCAACTTCCTGTTTTCTTCAAGGCTAACAGTCTCATATGTAATATCATCGTACGGCGACATGCCTGCAGGATCAAATAATCCTAATTTAAAACGCGTTTTCAACAATGGTTTAAGGGCTTTATCAACATCAGCCTCGGTAATTAAACCTTTCTCTACAGCTTTTGGGATATTCAGGTAAACGTCGCCACAATTTAAGTTCACTTCGTATTTAACAGCCAATGCAGCAGCCTCAATTGAATCTTCAACTACGTTGTGCCCTTCATAAAAATCGATTAGTGCACCACAATCGGTCAAATAATGCCCGTCAAAACCCCATTGCTCACGCAATACTTCGTTCATTAAAAAATCGTGGGCATTGCACAATTCTCCGTTAGTGCGGTTATATGCGCCCATAATCGATTCCACCCCGGCATCAACCAACATTTTAAAAGCAGGCAAATATGTCTCAAACATATCTTGTTTTGAAGCTATAGCATTAAACTCGTGCCTCAATTCTTCAGGGCCACTGTGCACGGCATAATGTTTAGCACAAGCTGATGTTTTCAGGTAGTGCGGGTCATTGCCCTGCAACCCTTTAACAAAAGCGCTTCCTATAACCCCCATCAGGTAAGGGTCTTCGCCATAGGTTTCCTGTCCGCGGCCCCAACGTGGATCCCTGAATATGTTCACATTGGGGGTCCAGAAAGTTAACCCTGAATATTGTAAGCGATAACCTTTAGCAACCGCAGCATTATAGTTTGCCCTTGCCTCGTCCGAAATTGTTGAAGCCACCTGGTGCACCAGCTCCTCATCAAATGTTGCCCCCATGCCAATAGCTTGCGGAAAAACGGTTGCTTCCCCCGAACGGGCCAAACCATGCAATGCTTCATTCCACCAGTCGTATTCAGGTATACCCAAACGTGGTATAGCTGCTGAGGAATTAACCATTTGTGAGGCTTTTTCCTCCAATGTCATACGGTCAACCAAATCATCAACCCTTTCATCAATCGAAAGATCAGGATTATTAAACGGGAATGGCCCTTGACCGGCAGATACATAACTAAGAAAAATAATGAAAAGAGAAACAAATACAATAGTAAACTTTTTATTCATGCGTTTTATAATTAAGATTATTTAATAAAAAATGTAAAATAGTGTATTTTTATCAAAGATAAAACCCAAAGTCATAAAATGTATATTCTATAAACTATTTCTTATTTTTGTAAATGGCTATGTACAACATTTCAAAACCATCAAAAAAAGCACAATGATTTTGTTCACAAGATTACTCCCCACATTGATATTGGTATTCCTTACTTTACAACTTTTTCCACAAAATGTTACGAACACAGCATATCCTGATAACATACCTGATATACCCCTGTTAAACAAAACCGTCCCTCTTGATAATTCTGTTTACGATTTACTTGATTACTATGAAGCCAGGGGAACCATTAGCTACCTCCCATTGGCGCGACCGTATTCAAAAGGTATAATTGTTAAATACCTTGCTACAATTTCAAACTCAGAAAACATATCGGCACGTGAGCTTAAAACCATAAACAACTACCTGGGCGATTTTACACGCCCTGTTAATGCCTTTATGATAAAACAACACCAATCGGAAAATATGTACACTGTATTTGGGGCTGCAGCTAAAGTGGGCGGAAGATTGGGGATTGGTGACAATGGTACTTATTCAACATCTTCGATTGTAGAACCTTTTATCAGCGGTGATTTGGGCAAGCACATCAGCTATTTTGCCGGCATGGGTGCCTCGGTTGACAGGCTGGCCCCCGACTTATTTTTCGATAGTTATGTGAAAAACGGAGCGGTACACTTCCCCCACCAAAACACCGGTTATGCATTTCACCCCTACCAGTTCGATTATGAAACAATGTGGGCACATGTAAAAACATCGGCCACATCGGGCGAAGGCGGACCGTTACAAAACGAACTTACCGCCGGTATGATTTACCATACCGAGCTCAGTGGTTCATGGTTTGACCATGCCTTAAGGATAAGCCTTCACAACAACCGCAGGTCGTGGGGATATACCCATAACAACATGAACCTATCGTCACATGCACGCCGCTTCCATGGTGTTGATTTGCTCATTAAGCCTAACGACTGGATTAGCTACTCAATGCTGGTGGGCTCATTATTTCATTATGGAAATCAACGAACAAGCTATAAACAAAACATTTATGGTTACGACCTTGGCCATGTTCAGAAAATGCTTACCCTGCACATGATTGAGTTTACACCATTTAAATTCATACAATTCATGTTTACCGGTGGGAATATCTGGTCGAAAAGAATGGAACTTGGATATATAATGCCATTTGTATTTCCCCACTTTGTACAAATTGATGTGGGCGACCATGATAATTTGTCGATGAGCCTGAACATGGCTTTAAAATTTCCAACCATTGTAAAAACTTGGTTCAGTGTATTTGTTGATGAGTTTAGCTTTGTTGAGCGTGAAAACCTGTTAAAAATGCCACGAAACCGCTATGCGTGGCAATGGGGCTGGAACAGTGCTTTACTTTCTGAGCTAATTCCGCTCACACAAACCCACATCAGCTACACACGCGTAACACCCTTTGTGTATACACACTACCCCGAACATGATTTCAACACATTTGGGACTGAGCGCCCGGTTGACATGACCTATACCCACGATGGTGCCAACTTGGGATTCTACCTGCCCCCCAACTCGGGCGAATTCAAGTTTAAGCTCACCAACATGGCCATTCCTGACTTAAAAATTGAATTCGACAACCGTTTTGTAATTCACGGGACCAACGACATCGCAAATGATACTCCGCAAATAAGCGGAGATGTATATCTCCACCAAACAGGGGATGTTTATGAATATCCGCTCATGGATTTCAAGTCCGACGGCATTTATGATTATACATGGTTTTCACAAATCAGGGCAGAATACAGGATCCGTAAAGGGAGGGGGCTAGACTATTATCGTATTTTTGGTTCAGTAGGATATTCATCAACATGGTGGGAAGAAAATAACAGTGGGGTTAAAGCACCAACAAGCAATAATCTGTTTTCGGTCGAATTTGGTTTATCGGTCGATTTTTAGGAAACCACGGAAAATTTACGACTGTTTACCGATAAAATTGACCAGTTAATCCAATGCTGATTGTGTAAATTTAAAAATACCTTCATCTTTGACACATGATAATCTAAAAAAACAATGCAATGAGAAATGAAAATGAAAAATACTGCTTTAACTGTGGTGCAGCAATCGATTCAAAAGCCGCAATCTGTCCTAAATGTGGAGTTTCACAACCCGATGCAATAAAAAATCAAACACTTAACCAAAATTGGCTTATTGCGCTATTATTATGTGTATTTGTAGGCGTTTTTGGCATTCATCGTTTTTATCTCGGCAGGGTTGGCACCGGTATTTTAATGCTTATCACCTTTGGTGGCTTTGGTATTTGGTATGTAATTGACATCATTTTGATTGTATTAGGCCAATTGCGCGACCGCAACGGGCAACTTGTAAAACCATATATTGAATAAGAGTAAACCCATATAATAGTAACCTACGGGCAAGGCTCTGCAACAAGTTTGCAGGGCTTTGCTTTTTTAATATGGATATTTGTCATAAACATACTAAAATAAATCTGTTAAAAAATTTATCTTTGTGTCTTTATTTCCAGCATACAAAAATCGCACATAAAATATTTAACGAATGAAACGAGCATCATTAAGACCTTAAATACATTCGCTGATGATTATATGCGAGTTCCATGAGTTGCCTAAGACAAATATTTAAATATAAACGAATGAAACGTGATACTTTAGTTTTTGACATCATTTCAAAAGAAAAAAACCGACAGTTAAGTGGTATTGAGTTAATTGCGTCCGAAAATTTTGTAAGCGAACAAGTTATGGAAGCAATGGGCTCGGTAATGACCAATAAATATGCCGAGGGTTACCCGGGGCACCGTTACTATGGAGGCTGCCAGTTTGTTGACATGACCGAACAATTAGCCATCGACCGTATTAAAGAATTATACGGGGCTGAATATGCAAATGTACAACCCCACTCAGGCGCACAAGCTAATGCTGCCGTTTTGAGTGTTGTACTAAAACCCGGCGACACTTTTCTGGGGCTTGACCTCTCACATGGCGGGCACCTTTCGCATGGTTCACCGGTTAACTCATCGGGTATTCTTTATAACCCCGTAGCATACAAGGTTACCCAAGAAGATGGCCGTGTAGACTACAACGAAATGGAAGAATTGGCCATAAAAGAAAAACCGAAACTTATTATTGGCGGCGCTTCAGCTTACTCACGTGACTGGGATTACAAACGCATGCGCGAAATTGCCGACAAAGTTGGGGCACTTTTCATGGTTGACATGGCCCACCCTGCCGGGTTAATTGCTGCTGAATTGCTTGAAAACCCTGTTAAACATGCACATATCGTAACATCTACTACGCACAAAACACTGCGTGGCCCGCGTGGTGGTATTATTCTAATGGGTAAAGATTTTGAAAACCCATGGGGCATTAAAACCAAAAAAGGCATTGTGCGTAAAATGTCATCATTGCTAAACTCGTCTGTTTTCCCCGGACAGCAAGGGGGACCACTTGAACATGTTATTGCATCAAAAGCCATTGCCTTTGGCGAAGCACTTGACCCATCGTTTAAGGTGTACCAGTCGCAGGTAAAACGCAATGCCGAAGTGATGGCACAAGCTTTTGTTGACCAAGGGTACAAAGTTATTTCAGGCGGTACCGATAATCATTCAATGCTCATTGATTTACGTACAAAATATCCTGATGTAACCGGCAAACAAGTTGAGAATGCCCTGGTAAATGCTGATTTAACAGTTAACAAAAACATGGTACCATTCGACAGCCGTTCGCCATTCCAGACTTCAGGGCTGAGAGTTGGCACACCGGCCATTACAACACGTGGTGCTAAAGAAGATTTAATGCCACTCATTGTTGAAATGATTGATACGGTTATTGCCTCTTTTGAAGATGAAAATGTTATTAACTCAGTGCGTAAAAAAGTAAACGATACAATGAAAGATTACCCGCTTTTTGCATGGTAAATTTTTCACATCAAAATATTTAAAAATCTGTTTCGTTTGTTCGGGACAGATTTTTTTATGACATATCTATATCATTAGATTTTAGATATGATACATGAAATCCCAAATCTTCGAGTAATATTCATAAAAAAATCTGCCCCCTTATATAAAGGAAACAGATTTTTGATATCAACATTTCGTTTATATCCTATCGTTCGCTATTCATTGAAATAATGAATTCTTCGTTGGTTTGTGTTTTTCTCAACCTGTCACGTAAAAATTCCATGGCTTCTATAGCATTCATGTCGGCCAGGTAATTTCGCAAAATCCAAATCTTATCGAGCATGGCTTTGTGAATAAGTAAATCTTCGCGGCGGGTACTCGAAAGCGTAACATCAACAGCAGGGAACACGCGCTTGTTCGACAATCTGCGGTCGAGCTGCAGCTCCATGTTACCGGTACCTTTAAACTCCTCAAAAATTACTTCGTCCATTTTCGATCCGGTTTCGGTAAGTGCGGTTGCCAAAATAGTGAGCGACCCACCTTCTTCAATGTTACGTGCAGCACCAAAGAAACGTTTTGGTTTGTGCAGCGCGTTGGCATCAACACCACCTGATAATACTTTACCCGATGCCGGCTGAACTGTATTATAAGCACGTGCCAAACGGGTAATCGAGTCGAGCAGGATAACCACGTCGTGCCCACATTCGGTAAGGCGTTTAGCTTTTTCAAGCACAATGTTGGCAACTTTCACGTGCTTATCGGCAGGTTCGTCAAATGTTGATGATATCACCTCGGCGTTTACGCTGCGTGCCATATCAGTCACCTCTTCCGGACGTTCGTCAATAAGCAATACAATCATATACACTTCGGGGTGGTTATCAGCAATTGCATTGGCAATTTCTTTAAGCAGCACAGTTTTACCCGTTTTAGGCTGGGCCACAATCAAACCACGCTGGCCTTTACCAATAGGGGCAAATAAATCGACAATACGTGTCGAAAGTGTACTTGAACCATTACCAGTAATGGTAAATTTTTCTTCCGGGAAAAGTGGAGTAAGATGGTCAAACGGCACACGGTCGCGTACAAATTCTGGCGGCCTCCCGTTTATCTCTAATACTTTGATTAGTGGAAAATACTTTTCCCCCTCTTTTGGCGGGCGAATGGTACCTTTCACCGTATCACCGGTTTTCAATCCAAACAACTTAATTTGCGATTGTGACACATAAATATCATCTGGCGAATTGAAATAGTTGTAATCAGACGAACGTAAAAAACCATAGCCGTCGGGCATCATTTCAAGTACACCCGAGTTGGTTATAAGGCCTTCAAAGTCGAAAATTGTTTTATCCTGGTTCTGGTTGCCCTTAAAATTTCTTTTTTGTTGATAATCGTGCTGTTGACGGTTATCATTTCGGTTATCGTTCTGGTTACGGCGATCTTGTCCGCGATCATTTTGCTGACGATTGTCCTTAGGTCCGCGATCTTGGCTGTTTTGGGGTTTATTCGGTTGATTGCCCGAAGAAGAAGGAGCATTTTGTTGATTTTTCGGTGCCCCCTGGTTTTTGTTCTTCTGAAAAGTATTCTGGTTTTGATTTTGATGTGGTTTCGGGTTGTGGTTTGGCTGTGAAGCTTTCTCCCTGTCAGCATCTTTACCCGGAACATCATTATTTTTTTGCCCCTTCTCAGGCTTATTGCTTTTCGATTTATGTTCAGGTTTATTCTCCTGGGCTTGAGGTTTATCTTTCAATACCTTCTCTTCAGAGTTTTTATTCTCTTTGCCTTTAATTTGAACTTTTTCGTCACGGATTTTGGTAACACGTGATCTTTTTCGTTTATCGTTCTGTTTTTCAGGCTTATTTTGTGAATCTGAATTTTGTTGTTCTTGATCGTTTGAAGATTGGCTTTTAGGTGCCTGTGGTTTTGGTACCGGCTTCTTTTTAAGTTTACCTTCTGAAGCTAATATTGCTTGAGTATCAAGAATTTTGTAAATAAGCTCTTGCTTCTTAAACTTCTCAACACGCTTAATATTCAGCTCTTTAGCTATTTCCCGCAGATCAGAAACTAACTTTTTGTTGAGTTCTAAAATATCGTACATAGTAAATAATTTTGGGTCATAAATGACCACCTTTTAAAATAAAGATTTTTGATTGGTTAAATAAAATATAGGAAATGTAGTCGTGTGCGTATCTTTACGTACTGTGTTAATTCCAATGCAATTATACGCTATTATCGATAAATAAACAAAAAGAACCGGTTTTTTTTTTAATTCATTCCATTTTTTTAACTTTTTGCGTTAAGATTCCTTTAAAACCTCAAAACCCATTGATTATTTAATTGTTCGGCAAATCTAAATACTTACTTTTGCATTGAATATAAAATTTTAATGTAATGACTATTTCAAAGAACAAAATGGTTACCCTTAGCTACACATTAAGGGCAAATGATAAAGAAGGTGATGTAATTGAGCAGACAACTGCTGATAAACCATTACAATTTGTTTACGGTATTGGGCAAATGATACCAGGGTTTGAAAGTAATCTTGAAGGAAAAAAGCAAGGTGAAACATACGAAATGCTGTTAAAACCTGAAGAAGCTTATGGCGAAGTAAACGATGATGCCATAGTTGAACTAGACAAAAGCATCTTTATGGCAGATGGCGTTTTTGATGAAGAACGTTTTATTCCAGGTGCACATATACCAATGCAAACAGCCGACGGGCAACATCTCAATGGAATCATCGAGAATGTTGGCGACGAAAAAATCAAAATGAATTTCAATCACCCGCTGGCCGGAATGAACCTGCACTTTACAGGTGAAGTTATTGAAGTACGTGATGCCACAGAAGAAGAATTAGCACCTGCAACTGGCGGATGCGATTGCGATTCAAAAGATCCGGATTGTAACTGCTAATCGAAATCTGATGAACTCTTTCGGACAACTCTTTAAACTCACAACTTTCGGTGAGTCTCACGGTGCCGGTATTGGAGGGATAATCGATGGTTGCCCCGCCGGTCTTGAACTCGACCTGGATAAAATCCAGGCTGACCTTGACAGGCGCAAACCCGGTCAGTCGAAAATTACAACCCAACGAAACGAAACAGACAGTGTTCAGTTTTTATCTGGTATTTTCGAAGGCAAAACAACCGGAACACCCATTGGTTTTTTTATTAAAAACAAAGACCAGCACTCGAACGATTACAATGACCTGAAAAATGTGTTCAGGCCATCGCATGCCGATTACACCTATACCCAAAAATATGGGGTCCGCGATCATCGCGGAGGTGGTCGTTCATCGGCACGCGAAACGATTGCACGTGTTGCAGCCGGCGCTATTGCCAAACAATTACTCGACAAGCTCGGCATCAACATCCAGGCATTTGTTAACAGCGTTGGCGAAATTGAACTCGATAAACCCTACACCGAGCTCGATTTATCGCTTACCGAAAGCAATATTGTACGTTGTCCGGACCCACAAACCGCCGAAAAAATGATTGCCCGCATCGAAGAAGCCGGGCGCAACCACGACACCGTGGGTGGCACAATTCAATGTGTGGTAACAGGCGTACCTGCCGGTTGGGGCGCACCCGTTTTTAATAAATTACATGCCGATTTAGGATTTGCCATGCTGGGCATCAATGCTGTAAAAGGTTTCGAGTACGGCTCGGGCTTCGATGGCACAAAGCTCAGCGGAAGCGAACATAACGATGTGTTTGTAAACGAAAACGGGAAGGTCAAAACCGCTACCAACAATTCAGGTGGTATCCAGGGTGGAATATCAAACGGTCAGGATATCTACATGATGGTAGCTTTCAAACCGATTGCAACATTGCTCAAAGAGCAAAAAACAATCGACAAAGACCTGAAAGCAACCACCGTAAACCCAAAAGGCCGACACGATCCGTGCGTACTGCCACGAGCAGTGCCCATTGTTGAAAGCATGGCCGCACTGGTACTGGCCGACCACTACCTGATAAGCAAAAATGCAAAATTTTAAATACCAAAAGGCTGCCTCACATACAGGCAGTCTTTTTTTTTATTATTTATAAGGGTGGCTACCCGCCTCTCTCATTTTTTACAATAATAATCATTCACATCCCCTACCCCAAACAACTTTTACAGTTCGCTCACAACGGCGGGCACCGGGCTATCCGCTATATCTTTTGCTCCGTAAACTCCGCAAAAGGATGCCGCTCCTATCCCTGCCACGGGGCGGTGGTTACATAAACCAGGTTAACCCCGATTAAAAAAAACAACTAAAAATCATAACCCATACACAGGAAACCATTCAACAATATTTGTTTTATTCGACAATTGTTTATAGTTTAGATGACGAAATATAATCAAAAACACCTGTGCCTCAAAAACCCACCATAAAACTAACGCCTGCAGAACACCGAAACCAAGCGGTAATTCTGCTACAATTTGACTATAACCGCAATTTAATTGATGCTGTAAAAAAATTAGGCAACACTTTTTGGAGTGCAACCAAACAATGCTGGTACATCAGAAAAAAAGATTTCAACCTCAATTACGTTTTTTCTTCATTACAAGAAGTTGCAATTATCAATTACACGAAACTAAAAAAGCAGCAAAGCACTCCCGAATATAAAAAGCCACCTGAATTTGATAATTCACACCGTGCAAAAACCCAGATTCCCGAAGAGTTTGCAAACAAACTTCTCCAAAAACGCTATAGTGACAACACAGTCCGCATTTACACTAACTATTTTAAAGATTTCATTCATTATTTCAGGGATTATGATATTTCAGATATCACTTCAGAAGACGTAAACAATTATATACGTAATTTAATTCAAACACATAACATATCTTTAAGCCAGCAAAACCAACGTATTAACGCCATAAAGTTTTATTTTGAAAAAGTTTTAAAGCGGGAAAAGGTATATTACGATATTGACAGGCCCCGCAAAGAGCACACCTTGCCTGATGTACTAAGCCGCGACGAGATAAAAGCAATGCTGTCAGCTACAACCAACATAAAGCACAAATGCATAATTGGGTTAATTTATTCGTGTGGGTTAAGGAGGAGCGAACTTATCAACTTAAAAATCAAGGATATCGATTCGGAAAGGCTTCAAATAAAAATAAAAAATTCAAAGGGTAAAAAAGACCGATACACCCACCTGTCTGAAAGCCTGCTTGCTATGCTACGTGAATATTTTAAAGAACACCGCCCTAAATACTATTTGTTTAACGGTGAATACGGACAAAGTTATAGTGCCACATCGGTACAAAAAGTAATAAAACAGGCAGCCAAGCGTGCCGGCATTAAAAAGAGGGTTTATCCACATATTTTAAGGCACAGTTTTGCCACCCACAACCTAGAGCAAGGCATTGACATTAGGTTTATACAAGAATGGTTAGGACATGAAACAATAAAAACTACAGAACGCTATACACACATTTCTAGAAATAATTATAAATTTAAAAATTTAATCGATGACATACTATGATGATCTACAGGTGTACAATACATCCATTTTAGGGTGCATAACAACACCTTTATCAAAAAATAATAAGGATATACGGTAACCTACCGTACACTAACGTTGCCACCCATACAAAAGACGTTCTATTAAGCTGATTTTTAAAGTCCACGGCAGACTGTCCGTTGATGTGGGTTACGCTCTTTGAACTGATTTTTTCGATTTTTAGTGGATTTTATGATTTGCGTTTCGGTACGACAGTCCTTCGTTGACTTTTTAAGGATTGGATTAACAAACTGACAGTCTTTCGTAAACGATGGATAACGGCAACTGAATTGGATTGCAGAGAAATTGCATTTAACTTGCTGATTCCTGTTTTTCGTTTTTTTGTGCCAGAATTAAAGATTGGAACCATGAAAAGCCTGCATTATGACTTTTTTTCTGATCGATTTAAAAAGATTGCCAGCCAGATTTTTATTCGTACTTTTTCGAGTAGATTTTTTGTTTAGAAAAGTGGTTTACTTGCGTGCGGGCGGACTAAACAACACAGCAGATTTCTATGATTTGCAAATTTCGGGTTACTGGCGGACTAAACACCGGGTCGCAATTATTCAGCGCTGATTTTAGGATTTTATACTTAAAGATTTATAGGTTAATGTTTCGGCAGGATTCTCCCTGTTTTCCAGCTCCCCGGGTGGATTTTTAACCTGATTTTGACAATTAAAAGGCAGGTTTCAACAGATATCCAAACGATTATGATTTTGAAACAACTCAGATAAATATTATATTTAACCATTGATTATAAAAACCCCTTGACTTTAATGATTCTGTAAGATTCTCACTTAAATAAATTCTTCCCAATTATTAAAAATACAAGGACTTAACGATAAAAAAAAATGAAAGTACGGGTGGCAACAATGTGTAAAATTAATCGCGGGTGAAGTGGTAATTTCAGCCCCCTGCCCCGCTTCAAATTCGGTGTGTATGCGGAATGTGAATTAGCCCGAAAACCGCGCCTAATCTTACACGTAACCGTTACCGCCAATATTAAGAAACGAACTACGATGAAAGGACAATGTAAACTTTGCTTGAAACCAAATCAGGAATTGAGAAAATCTCACATAATTCCTGAATTTATGTATCAGAAACTTTACGATGATAATCCTAAAAGATATTACACACTAAAAATTGGAGATAATAATAGCAAAAGAATTGAGCAAAAAGGAATAAGGGAAAACCTATTATGTAATTCTTGCGAAGGATTATTAAGTGAATATGAGAACTATGCATCGGAAACAATTTATGCCAAAAACAGGAAAAATGAAGCTGTTTTAAAGAAGGCTAATCAAAATGTCACTCAGACATTTTTCTTGTACGAATTTGAAAATTTCGACTATGCTAAGTTTAAGTTATTTGAAATGTCCCTATTATGGAGGTTATTAATCTCCTCAAAATATGAAACAAAAAAGATAGACACACATGAAGAAAAATTAAGACAAGCTATACTATCTAAGAAACCATTGAAATTTTTCCAGTACGGCTGTATGCTCCAGACAATCCTGTACAAAAAAGAACAAATTGCAGGAGGCTTTATTTTAAATCCATTTTTCACAAAAAGCAATGATGTTGACTTTATGCATATTTTGATTGACGGATTTATGTATACATTTTCAATTACTGACAAACAAACACTGCCGAATGAAATAACGGAAAATTATCTGCAAGAAAATGGTAATATGAATATTATCGGAAGGTTAATATTTAAAGATAAATCTTTGTTTGATAAGGTGTTCAAAGCTTACGAGTACTATAAAAACGAAATAAATGACTTTACAAAATAAATAATTATGAACAATTCAATTAGATATTCAATAATAGCTGTTTTATTGCTAATCGCTACTTTGAAAGTGCACTCACAAAATTTGTCTTTATCTGATTTACAAACAATCTGTAATAAGTCCAATTGGGAATATGTAAATCAATACCTTATGAATAAAGGTTGGGAATATTACGAATCTGAAAAAGGGTCATCGACAAAATATAATACTATTACATGGTCTTTGAATAAATCGTACGGTGATAAAGCTGAAGGGTGGTTTTATCTTTATACATACGAAGGATTTCCTAATAAAATATCATATTCTGTGTTCAATAAGCCAGCGTATTCAAAGATTCAAAGTTCATTAAGCGGGTTAGGATATAAACTTACTAATAGTGAGATTGATGACAATGAACTAACATCTACTTACGCAAACAGCAAATTTATACTCGAAATCACGACAGAAAAACGAGAAAAGAAAGATGAATTTTCATATTACGATGAAAGTATAACAGCTTATCGTTTTTTACTAATAAAAAAATCGGGCATTTATGACCCAGATAATGGAAGAAAAACTGATTATTGGTACAATGGGAATAATATTAAAGCTGAATATGGATTGAAAAACGGGAAATTAAACGGAAAGTTTACTACTTATTACTACAATGGACAAATTGAAAAAACAGGTACTTATATTAATGGAAAGGAATCAGGTGCATTCAAAGAATACAATGAAGAAGGAACGTTAATTTTTGAATACTCTAAACAGGATGATGAATATAATGGCGATTTTAAAACCTACTATGAAAATGGTCAATTAAAGAAATCAGGTCATTTTGTTAATGGTAAGCAGAATGGAAAGTTTTATGAATATGCTGAAAATGGTTGGATAGATGCAGAATATACAATGTCAAATGATGAACTTAATGGAACTGTTATTATATATGACCAAAACAAAAAATATGAAGAGAAACATTACTCAAATGGTAAATTAAATGGACAATATAAGAAATACATATATAACGATGATGGCAACCTATTCCTGATTAAAAATGGGCAATATGAGAATGAGTTGGAAAATGATATTTGGACTCTTTCGATAATTGAAGAAGATGACAAACAAAGAGTTTTAAACTCTATAACTTATCAA
>JASMTI010000218.1:0-16998 GCA_041694375.1 Bacteroidales bacterium
CTTCACGCGGGATGGCTGGTTCAGGCTCTCGCCCATTGACCAATATTCCTCACTGCTGCCTCCCGTAGGAGTCTGGTCCGTGTCTCAGTACCAGTGTGGGGGGTCATCCTCTCAGAACCCCTAGGCATCGTAGCCTTGGTAAGCCGTTACCTTACCAACAAGCTAATGCCACGCATGCCCATCTTTTACCGATAAATCTTTAATCCCGATACCATGCGATACCGGGATACCATGGGGTATTAATCCAAATTTCTCTGGGCTATCCCCCTGTAAAAGGCAGGTTGCATACGCGTTACTCACCCGTGCGCCGCTCTCATCCCGATAAATCGGGAATCCCGCTCGACTTGCATGTGTTAAGCCTCCCGCTAGCGTTCATCCTGAGCCAGGATCAAACTCTTCGTTGTAATTATAAATCGTTTAATGTCTCTAGCCCTTTGATAAAACTCTTTAGAAATCTTAGTTTCTAGTGCTTGACTTGTTCTTTTTTTCAATATCTCAATGAACTTGTTTTTTCATTCCATCCGGCCCTTACAACTCTTCGTTGTTTAAGCGGCTGCAAAGGTAAACATCATTTTTTAACTGGCAATATTTTTGTGGCTTTTTTTGAAAGTTTTTACTAAAAAACTAAAAACCCTTACTGTGGCCCCGGCGTTTCAAAATGCCTTCAAACTTTTTGCCCCGTGGCGGGTGCCCAAACAAAGGACAAATGTCCCGTGTTGCCCGTTATAAGTATGTTTGTGAACGTTGCTCCGTTTTTAAAGCGGGTGCAAAGAAATAGCTTTTTTTTGTAAACCCCAAATCTTTTTTGAAGTTTTTTGAAAGTTTTTTTAAAGCCCGGCCTTAACCTGTTCCTTTAATGTATTTAAGCCTTTCGTTGAACCCCGCCCTTACTGTCAAAGCGGCTGCAAAGAAAAACCTATTTTTTTGGCTTTCCAAATGTTTTTGAAGAAATATCAAATAAAAATGAAAGTTCTTTTATATGTATCTTGAAATGTGACTATTCCCAATAAAAAATATAGTTAAGCCTATACCTGAATTATACAAAAAATATCCAATTCGTTGCAAAAAATAAATAACACATTTACAAAACAAAGTATATCCCGGCTACATTATACCATTATACTTCCCGCTCCCAAAAATGCATTGGCGGTTCACACTCTTCGAAACCAGCTTCTTTGTATAATTTCTGTGCGCCATGGTTATCGTTTCGAACTTCGAGTGTTACTTTACAGAAATCGTTTTCGCGGGCATACTCAAATATTTTTTTCATCATGGCACGACCAATTCCTTTTCGTCTGAAATGAGGCGACACAGCAAAATCGTGAATATTAATCAGCTGTTTGGCTTTGAATGTTGAAAAGTTTACAAAACAATTAGCCACCCCCGCAACCTCCCCATTATATTTGGCAAGAAAAAACACATAATTGGGCTGCTGCTTTAACATTTCGATGTTTTTCGATGCAATATCGGGCTGCAAAGGCCTACCACCGCCCATTTCGTCCTGCATATATAAATCAAGCATTGAAAGCATTGCTTTTGCATCGTTATGATCATTAATATCTCCTTTTACAACTTCAATCTTCTCCATATTTCTTTTCTTTGTATGTATAAACCATTTCACGAACCAAGGGTTCATTTTTTAAAAATTGCTCAATTCATAAAGATGAAGAAAATTTGCGGATTTCTAATAATCATTTCACTTTTTACACTCAACGAACAATCGTTTGGTGCATTCCCAAAACGAGAGTTCAGGGCAATGTGGATTGCCACGGTGAACAATATCGACTGGCCTTCGAAACCCGGGTTACCAATGGAAAAACAAAAAGAAGAACTTTTGTCGATACTCAACACCCTCGAATCGCTTCATTTTAACGCGGTGATTTTTCAGGTGCGGCCTGCCGGCGATGCTTTTTATAAATCAGCAACCGAGCCTTGGTCGCTCTGGCTTACCGGCACGCAGGGCAAAGCACCGCGAAAAAACTGGGACCCGTTGCAATTCATTATCGACGAGTGTCACAAACGTGGTATGGAACTGCACGCGTGGATGAACCCGTTCAGGCTGAGCCAGAACCTCACCACAGAATACGCACCGCGCAACATTGCCCGCCGGCATCCCGAATGGGTGCTCACTTATGGCAACAAACAGTACCTCGACCCCGGAATACCGGCCGTACGCACTTATCTCAACAATGTGGTAAGCGAATTGATACGCAAATATGATGTCGACGCCATTCATTTCGACGATTATTTTTACCCTTACCCCATTGCCGGACAAGCCTTCCCCGACACACTCTCGTTTCAAAAATACAAACGCGATTTTACTAAAAACCGAATTAATGAATGGCGGCGCAACAATGTCGATTTAATTATTGAATCGCTCCACACAACCATAAAAAGCACCAAACCGGGAGTAAAATTCGGCATTAGCCCTTTTGGCGTGTGGAAGAATTACAACGAAGAAGATGAAATTGGAGGCTCGGCCACATCTGCCGGAACAACCAACTACGACAATTTATACGCCGATGTAATTAACTGGCAACGCAAAGGATGGATTGACTACCTGATTCCACAAATATATTGGGCAATTGGTCATCCGGCCGTTGACTACATTACACTGGCCAACTGGTGGAGCGAACGCTCATTTGGTCGCCATGTGTACATTGGCCATGCCCTGTACAAGCTCATCGACGGGCGGGGCGATGCATGGAAAAACCCACGGGAACTACCCGAACAAATTCTTATTGCCCGCAGCAACAACAACATTCAGGGCAGCGCTTTTTTCAGGATGGACTACCTCAAACGCGACCCGCATCAAATCCAAAAACGGCTCGGCACTGATGTTTATCCATATAAAGCACTGTTACCCACTATGCCTTGGATTGATAAGCATTTACCCTCAAAACCAACAAAAGTTAAGATGAAAGGATTCTTCCGGAAAGATGAAATAAAAGTGAAGTACAAACGAAATAACAGAAAATCGCCCGACCACCTGGGCTATGTAATTTACACATCGGAAACCGATGAGCAGGTTGACGTTTCTGACCCCGAAAACCTTGTACTCTTTACACAAAAAGATGTAATCGACCTGCAAAAAATCCCCTTCCCCGAAAAAGGGAAAGTCTGGTTATGGCTCACTATTATAGACAAACATCATAACGAAACAGCGCCTGTTGGCCCCCTAAAATTCAAAGTAAAATGATACAAATAAGCATTTATCAAGCTAAGGCAGAAAACACTTTTTCAGGATCACGAATTGAAAGCCACAGCCCTGAATCGACTGACACGCTAAAACTTATTGCCAATAAAACTGAAAGCAAGTTTATCTTTATTCAAATAAAACCAGGCACAATAGGTCCCGACTATAAAATGATGAACGAATGGCTGGGTACTGCCCAGCTGCAAGAAACAATTCTTGGGTATTCTGATTATTTGCAAGTTGAAGCCTCAGCAAGTTCGGAAAGCTACATTCCAACCATCGAATATCAAACGGGCAGTATTCGCGACGATTTCTATTTTGGAGCTATGGTGCTGGTAAAAACCGAAGAACTTCGGCAATTCATCAATCAAAGTAACAATGACTGGAACTATGCAGGGTTATACGCGTTCAGGCTGTGGGTTTCTCGCAAGCAATTGCCGGTCCGCTATCCGAAAGCTTGCTACCGTTATGCCGAGCCGGATTTACGCGCTTCGGGGCAAAAACAGTTCGATTATGTTGACCCGCGCAACCGCGAACGGCAAATTGAGATGGAACAGGTGGCTACCCGTCATCTTGAAGCCATAGGCGCAAAAGTGTCGCCACCATTTAAGGAGGTAAACTTCGGGGAACAAGATTTTATAAGCGAAGCATCGGTCATTATTCCGGTACTGAACCGCGAGAAAACCATCGCCGATGCCATTGATTCGGTGTTGAAACAAGAAACCAATTTCAGCTTCAACCTGATTATTGTAAACAACCACTCAACCGACCGTACCGGTGAAATAATTGATAGTTTCAACGACAAACGCATCGTGCACCATATCCCACAAATCACCAGTCTGGGCATTGGCGGATGCTGGAACGAAGGTATCAACCACCCCGAATGTGGCCGCTTTGCTATTCAGCTCGACAGCGATGACCTTTACCTCAACGAACATACGCTGCAAAAAATTATCGACAAGTTTTATAAAGAAAAATGTGCCATGGTTATTGGTAGTTACCGAATGGTTGATTTTGGGCTGAACGAGCTTCCGCCTGGCATAATCGACCACCACGAGTGGACAGCCGAAAACGGCCCCAACAATGCACTGCGCATTAACGGGCTGGGCGCACCACGTGCATTTTACACGCCAACAGTGCGCAAAATAGGATTTCCAAATGTGAGCTATGGCGAAGATTATGCCGTGGAACTGGCCATTAGCCGAAGTTATAAAATCGGGCGCATTTACGAGCCGGTTTACCTGTGCCGGCGCTGGAACGACAATACCGATTCGAACCTGTCGATAGAAAAAATAAACCAGCACAATGCGTATAAAGATTCATTGAGGACAAAAGAAATTGAAAAAAGAAAGCATTGAAGCAACTTATTTCAATTTTATTCATCAAAGTAATATTCGTTCCTTTATTTATTTATAATCTAAACACATCCAATGTTACGAAAGACCATATTAATTCTCATCACTGTGTCAGTTTTAAAATTGATGACCAGCTGCCTGTTCCGGTGCGACTGCCCTGATTCCGAAGAAGTTGATTTCTCCCTGAACACATCGCACATCTCTTTAATCGACAACGCGGGACCTTACCCCGATTACCATACTGATTCCGACTCTCTTTCGTCAAGGGCTATTGGCTTCAACATAACACTGAGCGACAGCACCTTGATTGATGAGTATTATACTGCCATGCCAGCTAAATGCAAGCATACAGCTCCGGTTTTAATAAAAGGGGCTTATGCATGGAGCTGCGACTGCGTTTTTTGGAAGTTTAAGGCAAAGCAGAAACTAAAAGCCATAAGGATGATTGCCCTTACGGATTTCAACCAGGAGTTCCCGTCACAAAGCGACATCAGCCACCTGCTGGTTGGCCGGGTTGACCAATCGGATTTTGAAGGGCACGGCATGTACAAAACGCTTGAAAAAACCATCGCTTATTTATCGGAAGAACACATTTACTGGTCGCCCGAATATTCATTCGAATTGTACCTTACCGAAGCCACTGTGGCAGATAGCATACGTTTTGAACTCACTTTCGAGTTCGACGACAATTCGTTTGTCACTGATACCACCCAAACCATTTACCCGTTACCCATGTTTGAACTTTAACGACCACCCGATGAACACAAAATATATCATACTCATAGGCTTTCTATGGATTTTTACAGCCAAAATAACCGAAGCACAACTTGTTCAACGTTATTCAATCGACGGATACCTCGGGGTAAAATCAACTATTTACCAGCAATCGGCTTATTCTGGCCTCGATTTTATGAACTACATCGATAATTACGAGGAATATTTCATTGACGAATTCTACCTGAACGCATCATCGCACTTATGGATGAAAAACAACTGGGAAGCCGACCTCGAAATTGGCGTTGGCAGCAGCCTGATACCTAACCGTCTCGATTTACGGGCGATCAGGCGATTCAACAAACTGGGCATTAATTTTGGCATCGAAAACCGTCCATTCTATGTTTACGAAGCTGAACTATATTACAGCGAGCTATCCACTTCGTTTTACATAAACCACCACCCGAACCTTTCGTATTCATACATTCAGTTCGATTTGTTTCTATTTGGCCCTTACACAGGTGTCAATTACACATTCGAAAACGAAAGAATTATATTCAGGGGAGACATCAATGCCGGACTGTCATTCAACAATCGCGAACAATGCTATGTAACAATAAAAGAAAAAAACAGCAACTATGTATGGTCCGGGGAATATCTCATCAAATCGTCGCCGACACTGTGGCTGAACCCCGAGCTGTATTTTTATGTGAAACTGTTCGGGTTAAACACTTTCGACATAGGCTTTAGGGTGAGTGCAGGCTATTACCTTACCCAAAAAAAGCTAACATACGATTACATCGAACGACACTGGACTTACGAAAATGCCGAACAACAACACATGACACCACCTGCACATCTGATGCAACAACTCAATGCCGATTTTGGAATTTCGGTACAAATAAAATAAAAAAGGAAAGGTAAATAATTGCACATTAGTTTCATTTCCACTTAATTCTATAACCAATATTCCATTCTATAAAGTCTGAAACATGAAATCCATAATCCCGTAATGTTATCCCAGCAAAAAAGTCATTCGTAAAGTGATATTTTAGTCCGATTCTTTGGTGAAATACCGGAGTTTGATTTAATAGTTTCTTACGGTATAAGTAAAATGCGGGTTGAAGTATTATCGAAAAACGGTTCACAACAAACTCGTAGGATGGAAAAATACTAATTTGGATTTTATCGGTAAAAAAACCATCCGCGACTTCTAACTCATTATTGTCAACAGCAACTTGAGCATTCACCGAACCATTATATGTAAATGCCATTCCGATACCAATTTTAGACTTTCTCCATAAATGCCAGTTCAAAGTGGTAGTTATCCCTGCAACAGGAAATGTTATCCCTTCATATTTTTCCTGAATATCAACATTTACTGAATCGAAAATTACGTTCGTGCCGCCAATAAATGTAGAAACAAGCCATTCTTTTTCCGGATGAAATTCCGGAATATTTTGTTTTATAAAATCTTGCCTTTCATCAAAATTGTATTTTATACTAATTTTAGGAGCAATGGTATTCAAACCAAAATTTGGTTTTTTTAGAGCGCCATTGGAAAAATGAGTTAATGAGAAGCCTGTTTCAATATCAAAATGTTCCGTCAATTCGTACTGTAAATTTAAACCTGCATCAATATAAAAAGATTCTCCTGCACCAATTGCTATATTGCTACTGTTTGTTACGGGGTCGAAATGTTTCCAATTAAATGTTGCCCCAAAACCAATTTCATAGTTAAAAGTTAACCTGTTCCACCTCTTAAAAGGAGCACTAAAGAATCCATATAAAGCTATGGGATTTCCTATTTCTTCAGGGTTGTAGAAATCATAAACAGATAAGCCAATACCCCAATGCGGATAATTATAGATTTGCTCCCAAAGATTTTTCCCAAAAGATTGTTTTGAAAATCTGATTGAATATGTTTGGAAGGCATTTATCAGTTCCTTTTCCGCATTGGCACCTCTAACAAAATCATTGGTCGGAAATACATATCCATTTTGATACAGATCACTAATTGAGTAATTCTTAGTTGTTTTAAGTAGAGTTGCATCCTCTGATTGTGCTAATGAAATAAGAGGTGTAATGCACAAGAGCACAAAAATATACGTTCTCATTCTTTCTCAATATTTTCCGTAATTCTTACAAATTTATGAATGAGTGTAGGCAGTACAATTAATAACAAAGGCAACTCGAGAATAAATCCACCAATAACCGCGATGGCAAGCGGTTGATGCATCTGTGCGCCGCTTCCAATTCCCAATGCCAAGGGTGTTAATGCCACAATTGCACTAATAGCGGTCATTAATTTGGGACGCAATCGTACCGAAATAGAATGAATAATCGCCTCTTTAGAATTCATCTTTTTTACATCGTTTAAAAACAAGTAAATGGTAAAAATAGACGATTCCCCAATAATTCCGATAATCATTATTATTCCTGTGTAGCTACCAACATTTAGCGGTGTATGTGTAAGGTATAAGGCTAAAGCACTACCCGAAACGCCTAATACACCTATAAACAATACAATTATAGAAAGTAGTAAATTTCGGAACATAAACAGTACCACAGCAAACACGAGCAGTCCCCCAAGAATAAGTATCATCAATAATTCATTAAAGGATTTTTGTTGTTCTGCATACGAACCACCATATTCAATCTGATATGATGGTGGAAGGTCGATTTTCGACAATTCACTTTTAATGTCTTTCATCACACTTCCTAAATCTCTTTGGTTTAAACGGGCAGTAACAACCCCCATGGTTTGCAAATTTTCTCTTTCAATTTCTGAAATACCCTGTTGTATGGTATAATCGGCGAAAGTGCTTAACGGACGGGAATCACCGAACGGAGTGTAAATTTTCAGCTCTTTAATCTTTTCAATGGGGGTTTTATAATTTTCAGGAAATAATAGATTGATGTCTGTCAATTGTTCTTTTTCAAGAATAGTTCCCACTATAGTTCCTTGAAGGCAGGTTTGTATTTGACTTTGCAAATCGCTGTCAGACAATCCATATTGTTTTAAGATTGCTTCTTTGGGATGGATGCTAAACATGGGGCCGGCAATCACAATTCCGTCAAACACATCTGCGGTTCCCTGAATTTGCTCCACTTTTGAAGCAACTTCTTTTGATAATTCTTTTAATTTATTGTGGTCTGTGCCAAATATTTTTATTTCGATAGGTTGTACACTGCTCATTAAATCGCCCAGCATATCTCCAATTACTTGTCCAAAATCAACTGTTAAGGCGGGAACAGCCGCTTCTACTCTTTTTCTGATTATATCAGATACCTGTTCTGTGGTAAGGGCCCTGGTGTTTTTTAGTTCAATTAGATAATCGCCCCTGTTGGGTTCGGTAATAAAAAATCCCATCTGTGTACCCGTTCTGCGAGAATAGGTTTTTATTTCAGGAATACCTTCTAAAATATGGTCCACCTCATTTAACATCCGGTCAGTTTCCTCCAGCGATGTGCCGGGAGGGCTGTTGTAATCCAATACAATTGACCCTTCGTCCATTTGAGGTAAGAATCCCGTTTGTAATTTTGGGAAGACAATGTAGCTGCTAATTCCCATAAGAATTATAAAAACGTAACTGATATAAGGTCTTTCGATAAAGAATCGCACCCATTTTCGTTCTTTTACCGAATGAGCCTGTTTTACTTTGTTTTCTTTACCTGAGAACAGTAAATAAATTACCGGTAGTCCGAGCCAGGTCACAAAAAATGATACCACAAGTGTAATAATCATTGTTTCGGTTAATATTTTGAAATAGGCACCTGCTACACCGGTCATCAATACAAAGGGAAGGAAAATTACAATGGTACTCAGCGATGAACTAACCATTGCAGGGAATAAAAACTTAATGGCCTTTCCTACCAACTTATTTGGAGATTCTTTTGGATATTCCTCGTGTGTTCTGTGTATCTGTTCTATTACAATTACGGCATCATCAATTATTAACCCAATGGCTGCGGCAATAGCCCCTATTGTCATAATATTTAAGTCATATCCTAATGCTTTTAATAAAATAAACGTAAGTGCCAGTGTTATAGGAATGGTTGCAAATAATACGCTGCTGGCTTTAACAGATTTCAAAAAAAAGAAAATAACCAGTATTGCCAGTAAAAGACCAACCCAAAGGACATCAATAATACTTTTTACACTTTTCCCGACAAATTCCGATTGATTGTAATATTGTTTTAATACAACTCCTTTGGGCAGTGTTTTGTTGAGCTCGGTTACTTGTTGGGCAACCTGGTCGGCTACCTTAATCAAGTTGCTGTTGGGTTGTTTGAGTACGGCAATCAACGGTACATTTTTCCCATCTGCTTTTATCTTAATAAATTCAATTTTTTCGGAAATTTGAACAGTCGCTATATCCTGAATGGTGATTTTCCTTTTTGCATCATTAAAAACGACTAAATTCTCAAGAGCTTCTTTGTTTTTAATTGTAGCGTCAGTAACCGTTAAATAGAGCCTTCTATAGTCAACTACATAACCATTTGATTTAATAAAACCGGTTTGCTGAATGGCATTGATGATTTGCTGAGGACTTAATTTGAGCAGCCTTAGTTTATTTTGGTCTAACAGGATTTTATATTCTTTTGTTTTACCTCCAATAACTTCAACTGCTGCCACTCCCTCTATCCTTGACAAGTAAGGTTTTACACTATACTCGCCAATCATTTTTAGTTCTACTTGATTTTTGGTGTCGGATTGCAACGAATACCCCATAATTGGTAGTATGGAGGGGTTCATTTTTTCTACCGTAATGTTTACATCGGGGGGTAAATTATTTTTAATTTGTGATATTCTTGATTCTATTTGTTGCTGGTCCACATCAATATCACTACCCCAATCCATAAATGCAGAAATTTCACAACTCCCCATACTTGTAATGCTGCGAATTAGCTTCAGGTTTTCAACTCGCTTTATGGCATTTTCCATGGGCTTGGTAACCGTGACCATCATTTTATCAACAGGTTGCTGCCCGTTTTCAGCAATAATTTTAATCTTGGGAAATGTTACATTAGGAAAAAGTGAGGTATTAAGGCTTTTATAAGTGTAGGCTCCCGCGATTAATATTAGCAATAAAATAACTGCTACCGGACTCTTATATTTAAAAAAGAAATTATTCATCTTTAATTTATTTTAACCTTCGTGCTGTCAGGAAGTTCGTATCCACCTGCTACTATAATTTCATCTGATATATTTAGTACCGGGTCTAATATTTCAATTTTGTCATCAGTTTCAATACCTTTTACAATGGGAACTTTAATGGCTAAAGAGTCATTTGTAACTTTCATTATCCAAAATTCATCCTGCGTTTCGTTTGTCATTACAGCATCTTTGGGTAGCAACAGGCTTTCCTTCTTTTCTTTTATCACTGACGTGATTAATACATTCAAATTTTCAGGCAATATTTTTTTTTGTTTGAGTTTAAAGATAAGCTGTTGCGTTTGTGAAACCGGGTCAACCACGGGAATTGCTTTGTAAAAGCCAGCTTCAAACACTTCGTTATTCGGAAGCTCTATTTCAACCCTTTTCTTATCCCGTAAAAGTTTAACATACTCAAACGGGGCATCTACCTGAATGACTATATCTGCATTGTTTACTATGACAGCCATTGCATCCCCTTCAGTAATAAAAACATTCGCTTCAGTAATATTTAGTAGATTAACGAAGCCTGAAACACTTGCAAAGACCGGAATAACACCAAACTGGTTTTGTTTTGCCACATTGGTGTTTTGCAGTGCTTTACTCTCTTTGGTTTGTATCTTAAACAAAAGTTCATTTTTTTTAACCATGTCCCCTATACTCGTATTTACTTCGGTAACATATCCTGATACGGGAGCTGTAACGGTAGTTTTATTTAGGAAAATTATTTTCCCATTCATTTGAATATTTTTCTGAATACTACCCTTGACAGGATGAATAGTGCTGACAACAGGTTGTGGAACATTGTCGTTTGTTTTTTCTTTTGGGGCGCACGACACTATAAATATCAAAACAAAAAACAAGAAGTTATATTTTTGCGTTTTCTTCATTTTCATATTTTTAGAGGTTCCAATAATTGTAAGAATTTATTAATATTTCTTTTGACATCAAGGTGTTCGTTTTATTTTGTTGTTTCACGGAAATTTCCCTGATGAGTGTTTTTAGTTCCAGTACCGAAATCAAACTTTCTTTAATTTCAATTTTATATAATTCAAGAAGATTTTCGTATTCAGTTAGTTGTCGGTCAATTAAGTCAAGTTGCCTGTTTAAATTATCGATTTGGCTTAGAATGTTTTTCTTTCTAATATCATTTTGGTTTTCAAAATATTTTCGGTCTGTTTCAATATTTGATAACTGAATGATTGCTTTTTGCTCATTAATTTTTCTTTGATGCCCGTCAAACAAGTTCCAGGTTAAAGACAGGCCAACACTAAATCCTAAACGGTTAAATGCCGGTTGATAGGTTGCATTTAGCCCGGCATCGCCAAAAGCACTAATTTGAGGCAAATATTGAAGGTTGAAAATGTTCTGTTCAGCTTTGACTGTCAAACTGTCTAATTTGTACTGCCTAATAAACAAAGATGGTTTTTGAACCGGCGAATTCAAGTCTAAACTAATTTCATCCAATTCAAATAGTGTTGTATCAGTTATTCCACAAAGTAAGTTTAGGGTATTAAAATTATCGAGGTACAAGCCATTAAGGCGTTCTTCTTCAATCTGATTATTTTTCAGTTCAATTTCCAATAATTTCAGGTCAATCAGCTTATAAATTCCGGCCTTTACAAGTGGTTGCATCTGCTGTATTTGCTCTTGTAATACCTGAATAGTATTGCGGATGTTTTTCTTCTGTTTTTGAGACCGGACACAGAGTATGTATTGGTGGGTTACTACTTGTTCTAATTCGGCTTTGGTGAGTTGTACGGAGTTTAAATTTCGTTCCTGTAATATGTTTGCCTTGTTTTGATGTGCGGCAATATACTGATGTGTGAACAAGGGTTGGTTTACCGAAATTAGTGCCTGAAACTGACCGCCATTTGTGGCCCCCAAGTCATATCCAATATAATCAGAACTTCCTGATGAAAACCATTCCAATTTATTGGCATTGCCATCTTTAGAAATTATTGGTGAAAACAGGACATTGCTGTTTATATTTATATTAGGTGATTTGTAAATGGCATTGAATTGCTTTAAATCTAAATCAATTATTTTTTGATTGTTTTCCTGTTTTTGCAGTAAAGGGCTGTTTTGTTCTGCAAGCCTTATATAGTGTTGCAGGCTGTTTTGAGAAAATGCAACTGAATACAGACAACTTGCTACTGCCAATAAAATGATTTTTTTTCTCATTGCTTTACTTTAATGAAATAAAAAGGAGGCATGTTTCAAGCCTCCTTTCAGACTTAAATATTACAATTAGTCGTTTTCTTCCTCATCCTCTTCTTTTTTTACCACTTTTCCATTGGGCGAAATGGCTACCTCCAATTCGGTTTCACCTTCTTCTAAAGCAAATTCATATACTTTCCCGTCCGGGGTTTCCGATATTTCTACTTCTTCGATGTCATATCCTGCAAACTCATTATCTAAAGTTTGCTTTACTGCATGGGGAACATCAGATTCCTCTATTTCATATTCGGTTTCCATCCATTTCCCATCGGTGGTAAAGTTGGCAGAATATTCTTCGCCATTCATCTTAAACTCGGCTTCCCACTCCGTTTCATTTTCTTTGCCCCATTTAGCTTTTTGGGCAGTTGGGAATTTTTGTTCAAAGGCAGTTTTTACTTTTGCTGGAACATCTTTATTTTGTCCACAGGCTGATAAACTGACAACAGCCATAATCATAGAAATAAGAATTAAATTTTTCATCGTATTAAATATTTAGTAATTATAAATTTCACATCAAAGGTGTAATACTATTTTGAAGAAATTTTGAATTTCCAGAAATGAATAATTTTTTAAAAATTATAGGCAAAATAAAAACCAAAATTATCAACACCTATTTGTGGCACGAAAGTGATATTTTTCGTTTTCTCAAAAGGGTTGAAATTTTTGAACGGCTCAAAATAATAGACCAGTTCTGCTGAAAGCATTCCGATACCTGCCCCAATAAGTACATCAGACATCCAGTGTGCATTATTAATCATTCGAAACGAACCTGTAGTTGCAGCAAAAGCATAACCACTATAGGCTAAAACGGGTGCAGTGTTGTGGAACTCGTTATACAAAACACCCGCATTTGTAAATGCTAATGTGGTGTGCCCGGATGGGAAAGAGTGGACTCCACCATTTGGACGTTCTTTTTGTGTAATTATTTTTAGGCTGTAGGTTATAGATGATGAAATCAGGTTGGCAATAAGCAAATATTTAGTTTGGTTGAACCAATGGCTTTTTGCTTCTACACCAAATAAATCGGCGGTATACATTTCTACAACGGGGGCATATTGTAAATAATCGTCTATGGGAAAGTGAAAATCGTTACCAACTTTGTTTCGTAAATTGGTGTTGAAATTCTTCTCAAAAGCACTGTTGGTTATTACAATGCCAAGCCCTGCCAACGAAGCAGGAATAATACTTCGTTTCAGTAACGATGCTGTTTTGGAACTATCAACAACTGTAATGTTTGTTGTTTGAGCTTTTATGTTTGTAACACAAAAGAGTGCTAATGCAATCAGCAGAGAAAAAGTAATTTTCATTTTGCCTGTTTAAATTTCAGGCAAAAGAATTACTCGATTTTGAAGAAATTTTGAATATTAAAAATGTACAACGAAAATATGATTACTTTCAGAATAGGAATAGGAAACAATCCAACCGTTCAGGTCGGCAATTTTTTTTACAATAGCTAAACCCAACCCGTTTCCTTGATTTGAAGTATTTACTTTATGAAAACGGCTAAATAGTTTTTCTTCTGACAATTTCTTGTCTGTCCCTGTATTTCTGATGCTTAATGTTTTGTCGTGAATGGATATTACAATTTGCCCATCAGTAATATTGTGTTGAATAGCGTTGATTAACAAGTTATTAATTAATATTTCGATTAGCCCGGTGTAAGCGTTTGTTAGTATGTCATTTTTAAAATCAGTGCTAATTATTATGTTCTTTTTAACGGCTTGTTCTTCAAAAAAAACTAATTGTTTATTGATAAGGCCTCTAATAGAAAGCTTCTCTTTTTGAGAAAATTGCTGATTTTCAATTTTTGAAAGCAATAGCAGGTTTTTATTTAACCTGCTCAACCGTGAAGTAGTTTCGCTAAGCGAACCAAGTATTTTTGATTGTCCTTCGGTAATATCATCTCGTTGAATAAGCGTGTCGATTTTCGCTTTAAAGACAGCAATAGGTGTTTGCAGTTCGTGGGCTGCATTTTCAACAAATTCCCGCTGATTATTGTATATAATAATATTTCTTTCAATTAGTCTTTCAATGCTGTTATTCAGCCGTTTGAACTCTTCTATATCAGTATCGGCAAAATCGGGCTTGTAGTGTTTATCAATTTCAAAATTTTCAATTTGTTGCAGGGTTTGATAAAAAGGCTTCCATAAACGGGTAGAGAGAAATTTGTTTATGAGCAAAATCCCACTAAATAAAAGAGCGAGTATTGTGATAAAAAGGAGTAAAAGGGTAAAAATTAAATCTTCAGTTTCCAGTAAGTTGGTTTTAATTGAAAGTGTATAAGGCCTCCCTTCAATGCTGATGGGCGAGTTCAATTCACGGTATGGCTCGTTTTCCTCTTCTATATGATTATAATATAATTTATTGAATAATGTATCAGTTTTTAACCCGGTTGAATTTTGTATCTCAATGTTAGTATTAAAACGATTCCAAACCGGAATATCATTTAGACCTAATTTCGTAATTGAATTATTTAAAAACTCTGATTTGGTATGTATTAAGGTTTCGTCAATTTCATGTAAATAAAGCTTATTCACAAGGATGTAAAAGAGTGGGGCCACAATTGCGAAAAGCAGGATTATAAAATAGAGGTATGTCTTTTGTGTTTTATGTAGTAGTTTTTTATTCATTTTGCCATTTGTATCCTAATCCATATATCGTTTTTATATAATTATTGCTCTTTGCACTTTTTAGTTTCCCTTTAAGGTTTTTAATGTGTGCATAAACAAAATCGTGGTTATCCAGCATATCTGCCATATCTCCTGAAAGGTGTTCGGCAATTGCTTCTTTCGACACTACACGGTTTTTATTGCCAATAAGAAACAATAATAAATCGTATTCTGTTTTCGTAACTTCAATTTTTAAGTTGTTGACCCTGACATTTTTTGAAAGTATGTCGATTTCAATTTCGTTAAAACGAACTGTATTATTTCCCTGAAATTGTTTTCGCCTGATTATTGCCTGAACCCGGACCAATAATTCGGATAAATGAAATGGTTTTGTCAAATAATCATCTGCTCCAAGACTTAAACCTTCAATACGGCTTTCTAATGTTTCCTTTGCCGATATTATAATCACACCATCTATTTTATCCAGTTTTTTTAATTCTTTCAGCAAGTCAAATCCATCACCATCGGGCAACATTAGGTCAAGTAAAATACAATCGTAATTATAGATAGCTATTTTATCTATTGCTGATGAAAAGTTTTCAACCCATTCACACACAAAGTCATTGCTATTCAAGTATTTTTGAATGCTTTTGGCTAATTCTTTTTCGTCTTCAACTAATAACAGTTTCATGGTACAAATGTACTTTTCAATTTTGAATAAATTATGAACTGGGCGTTGAAAAAAAGGAACATGAACGTACAAACAAAATTACGCCATTAAAAATTTAAACGCACGCTTAAAAGTGTGCAATGTTTAAGTGTATTAAAACAACATATAAGTGTAAGAAAAAGTTAATAATTGCAAAAAGGTATGGGGTCAGCTATCGCATCGCCCTAAATGTGCAACCACCATTTTAATTTCGCCGTAACTGACACTGTTAACAAGTTTGTCCCTGATTTCGGATGCAGGCATTTCAGGGTTTGATTTTACAAGCTGCTCAATTTTCTGATATTTGATTTTATCAATAACATCAAACACATTTAACTCACCAAGCGCAATAAAATGTGCCAAGTGACTTTCGATGGTAGATATTGCAAGTCCCCTTCGCTTCGCCACATCGGCAACCGATCGGTTTTCACCAAACATTTTGAGGCTAACCTCTTTAGTATCGAGACCGGCATATTCAACTTCACGGGCAGCATCGGTTGGAATGGCTTCACCCCTGTCGGTCTTGTATTTTAGAATGAGGGAGAGAATATCGGGACCAAATTGTTGCATTTTTTTCCCGCCCATCCCTTTTATGGATTTTAAGTTTTTAGCAGTGACCGGCAATTGTGAAGATATGCCTGCCATTACCTGATGACGTAAAATTTTGGACTCATCCATGCCGGTTTCTTCCGACTTTTGTGCCCTCCATTCTGTTAGCACCTTGTAAAACTCAGGGTTTTCAACATCGGCAAACGCAGCTTTTCGGCGGGTAGTTTTCGTAGGCTTTTCAATTGCAGCTTCGGCCCTCGACTGCAGATACGTTTGGATGGAAAAACCATTTTCAACGGCATCAAGGCAGGCTTTTTTTATTTCTAACTCGCGCTCGATACGGTCGAACACATCCCCCAGCCGCTTACGTATTGTTTTATTATCCGTTCGAAAGCTTGCTTGTGCTAAAGGATTATCGATATGTTCATTAATTTTTTTTCGATAATACTGAATGGCTTTACCTATACGGTTATTCAACTCATTATTAT
>JASMTI010000219.1:0-33288 GCA_041694375.1 Bacteroidales bacterium
TTACGAAAAGGATAATGTTTCGTTAAGGGCATTTAGCATGGGGGGAAGCTCGTTGTGGGATGCAGAATATGTACCGGAGCTCGATATGGCCACAACATTTGTTGAAGCTTATGGTGTAGGCGATTACGATGCCGTTACACTGCAAAAAATTCTTACCGGTAAAAAAGTATCGATGAGCCCAACGCTGGGCACATTGTATGAAGGATTTAGCGGGTCGTCAACACCAAAAGACTTTGAGGCCATGATGCAGCTTGCATATTTGTATTTTGAGAAACCACGTTTCGACCAGGAAGCACATAATGCACTTATGTCGCGCTACAAAGCCTTTGTGGCCAATATGCAGAAAGACCCGCGTAAAATTATGCAAGATTCATTGTCGTTCATCTTTAATGATTACCACCAAAGGGTACGTACACTCAATACAGAATTCCTGAACGATGTGGATTTTGAAGATATCCAGAAAATTTATAACGACCGCATGCAAGATGCGGGTGACTTTATCTGGTTTATCGTTGGTAATATTAATGAAGAAACAGCAAAAAGCATGGCACAAAAGTACCTGGGGTCGTTAAGCGACAACGATCGTGAAGAGACCTGGGTTGATCGTGGTGTAAGGGCTCCTGAAGGAAAAGTTGAAAAGGTTATACCAATTCCGTTTACAACCCCTAAAACCAACGTTAATGTGCGCTTTGTAAACGAAGTAGAATATACCCCCAAGAACAAACTTATGATGAAAGTTCTTGAAGGCATACTTGACCTTCGTTATACCGAAACCATTCGCGAAGAGGAAGGTGGGACTTACGGTGTTGGGATACGTTCGGGACTGGACCAGTATCCGGTTAACGAAGGGAGCCTGCGCATGGTGTTTGATTGTGCCCCAAAGCGTGCCGATGATTTGAAAGCTATTATTTATCGCGAAATTGATAAAATAATTGCTGAAGGGCCGACAAATATTGATTTTAATAAAACCATAAAAAACCTGCTTAAAGACCGCGAACAGGCACGTGAACACAATAATTTCTGGCTGAGTTCACTATATGGTTATTATTATTCAGGTACAAACAATGCCTTGCCCGAGAATTACGAAAACATATTAAATGAAATGAAAGAAGATGATGTACAGGCATTTACAAAAGCATTTATTGACGGTTCAGATGTGGCCGATGTTGTTTTTGTGCCAAAAGTTGAATAGTACAGATTGACGCAATATTTTATTTTCAAAAAGCCACTTTGTTAATTCAATGTGGCTTTTTTGTGATTAACACCCTCTTAACATTTTTATTCTTGTACAAAACATAAACTAACATTACATTTGCGGCTTAACCTGTTTTTATAAAGTAATGGATAAAATAATAAACAATCTGGGCTTTTTGCTTATTGGATTAATGCTGCCTTTTCAGCTTTTAGCCGGAGATTATTTTGTAGAATCTGCAAAATCAATGCCTTCAAAAAGTCAGATTAATCGTTTAAAGGTATATATCGAAGGAAATAATGTTGACTTCGATTATATACGCCGCAATGTTCGTTTTGTCGATTTCGTGAATGACCCCAAAGGGTCTGATGTCCATGTGATTGTCACCCGTAACCATACCGGGGGTGGAGGAATAAATTATATTTTAAATTTTTATACCAAACGTTTAAGTCAAATCGGTGATATTACCCTGAATTGCATAAGTTCACCCGGCGACACCGACGATGTTGTGCGGGCATGTATGACACGTGCCCTCAAACTAGGGCTTATGCCTTATGTGAATGAAACAATGGATGGTGACACAGTTGATATTCTCTACACAAAAAAAGAGAATGGCTCAGATACTATTTCTACAATGGAAGATCCATGGAACCAATGGGTATTCAGGATTGATGCCAATGGTTGGTTTAATCTTGAAGAAAGCATCAAAAAGCTTAACTATTCATACAATATACGGGCCGATAAAGTTACCGAACAATACAAAATCAGGGTGTCGTACTATATGCGCGATAAAATTGAGGAAATTGAGAATGAAGGAGAATGGATAAAAAGTACCAGTAAGCAAAAATCAGGTAATGCTGAATCGGTTTATTCATTATCAGAACGTTGGTCGGCAGGTGTTTTTCTTTCATATTTTCAAAGTACCTACTGGAACACCCGTAGTTCTTTCGACTTTAAACCTGCCATTGAGTATAATTTTTTCCCTTGGGATATTTCAGATAAAAAACGTTTTACTGTTTCGTATTTTGCCGGCCTTGAGATGAAAGATTATTACGAAACAACCATTTTTGACAAGGATGAAGAGAACTTATGGGAACAGAACCTGAAAATTAATTTTGAAGTTATCCAGCCTTGGGGCGAAATTGAAACAAGGCTCGAGGGTTCAACATATTTCCACGATTTGTCGAAAAACAGTGTGACATTTTCATCTGATTTATCCATTCGCATAATCCAGGGGTTATCTGTTAATTTTAACTTTGGGGCCCAAAATGTCCATAACCAGTTGTACCTGCCGGCTGAGGAGGTTTCGTTAGAAGATGTTTTGCTGGGTAATAAAAAATTACCCTCAACCTTTCAGCTTTGGGGCGGTATGGGTATCCGCATCCAATTCGGGTCATTGTATAATAATGTTGTAAATAACAGGTTGTAACACACCAGTTACATCAATTCGTATAGTGCATTAATCACATTTTCGGCTCCTTGTGCAACAATGCTTACAGATGTATCGTGCATATAGCAAGGCGATGTTACCACTTTATGTTCTTCGTCAACTACTATTTCTGAGTTATTGGTATTTTGGTGTTTAGCACCCAGGCTTTCAATGGCATTAGCTGTTGCCTCGTCAGTTCCAATTGTTACTTTCATTTTGCCCAATACACTAACAATTAGTGCCGGGGAAATACAAAGGGCGCCAATGGGCAGGCCTGCTTTGCTTGAGTCGATAATTACTTTTTCAACTACAGGGTTTACGAGGCAATCAGGGCCGTCAATTGCAAAAGTGCACAAGTTTTTAGCAACTCCAAAGCCACCGGGGAAAACAATAGCATCAAAATCATCAGGTTTGAATTCGGCTAGTTTTTTTACATTTCCCCTGCATATCCTTGCCGATTCAACAAGGACATTTCTCTTTTCGTTCATTTCATCACCTGTAAGGTGGTTGATCACATGGAACTGGTTTATGTCGGGTGCAAAGCACTGGTAGTCAGAGCCTGACTTGTCAATTGCCAATAGGGTTGATACGGTTTCTTGTATTTCAGCGCCGTCAAAAAAACCACATCCGGCCAATACAACTGCGAATCGTTTATTATTGCTCATATTATAAGTCTTTTACATTTTATAAACCAAAGCTAACTAAAATTAGTTCATTAAACAACTCGGAAAAATATGTTACAAAAAAGTATTGTAAAATTGGTAGTAGAACCGTAAAATTTAAATTGAACTCATGTTATTTAAATACTCAGGCCAATGCATTTACAAAAAAATGGATATATTTGCCGTTCAGTAAAAAAAGCTTGAAAAAGAATTCATAAAAATTTAAACAAAATGCAGAATAAAGGTGCTGTTAGGCTATTTGCAATATTGCTGGCCTTAGTATGTGTTTACCAGCTGTCGTTTACTTTTGTATCCCAAAAGGTTAAAAGCGATGCTGAAGAATACGCGCAAGGTGATTTACAAAAAGAATCATATTACCTTGATTCCATTTCGGGTGAAACAGTTTACAACTTTTTAGGTATCCGGAAGTATGATTATAAAGAAGTTCAGGCACGTGAGATCAATCTCGGGCTTGACCTTAAAGGGGGTATGAACGTGACACTTGAAGTGTCATTGGTCGACTTAGTCCGTTCACTTTCGAACAACAGTAGCGACTCAACGTTTAATGCAGCTCTTAAGCTGGCTCAACAATATCAGGAAAACAGTCAGGAAGGTTTTATCGACCTTTTTGGTCAGGCCTATGAGGAGATTGACCCTGATGCTAAATTGGCTGCAAACTTTTTAACCCCTGAGTTAAAAGAGCGGATCAACTTTAACTCAACAAACGAAGAAGTTCTTAAAGTTATTAAAGAAGAAGCTGATGCAGCAATTAATAATACGTTTAACATCCTTCGTACCCGTATCGACCGTTTTGGTGTGGCACAGCCCAACATCCAAAAATTGGCTCAACGTGGCCGGATACTTGTTGAATTGCCGGGTGTAAAAGATAAAGACCGTGTACGTAATTTGCTTCAAAGCACTGCTTCTCTCGAGTTTTGGGAAACCTACGAAAATCAGGAAGTGTATAGCTACTTGCTTGAGATTAACGACTACCTGAAAGAAATTCAGGCAGCTGAGGAAAGTGAAGCTGATACCGTAAACGAAACGACTGCAGAAGGTGAACAAGTTGGACAAGAGAATCAAGAAGAGGATGAGTTGTCGCTGCTTGATGAACTTGAAACTGCCGAAGGCGATAGTGCCGATGTTGATGGTTCAACTGATATGGCACGCGATTTTCCACTGTTTTCAGTGCTAACACCTAATGTAAACAACCAGGGACAACTATTCCCCGGACCTGTTGTAGGTTATGCCCATTATAAAGATACATCGAAAGTAAACAACTATCTTAATATGCCGCGTGTACAGTCAATGTTGCCACGCGACATGATCTTCCGCTGGACAATGGAGCCTTTCGACGATGAAGGTAACTTTTACCAACTTGTTGCTTTAAAAGTTACAACCCGCGACGGAAGTGCACCACTTGATGGCTCGGTGGTTACCGATGCACGTCAGGACTTTGGACAAAACCAAGCTACAGCTGTGGTTAACATGAACATGAACAACGAAGGTGCTAAAACATGGGCCCGCATGACCAAAAACAATATTGGCAAATCGATTGCCATTATGCTCGATGATTATGTGGTTTCATTTCCTACTGTGAATACAGAAATTACAGGTGGGAGATCTGAAATTACCGGAAACTTTACTGTTGAAGAGGCGAAAGACCTTGCCAATATGTTGAAGTCGGGTAAAATGCCTGCCAAGGTGAATATTGTTGAAGAGTATGTTGTTGGTCCTTCATTGGGTGAAAAATCAATTAAGGCCGGTTTGTGGTCTTTCGTGATTGCTTTCGTGCTGGTACTTATTTATATGTTGTTTTTCTATAGCTACCATGCAGGGGCTGTTGCCAACTTTGCACTTATTGCCAACTTGTTCTTCATTATTGGTGTACTGGCATCGTTTGGTGCTGTACTTACCTTGCCCGGTATTGCCGGTATCGTTCTGACCATTGGTATGTCGGTTGACGCCAATGTGTTGATTTATGAACGCGTGCAGGAAGAACGCAGGGCCGGAAAAGGGCTTAAACTTGCCATTGCCGATGGTTATCGAAATGCATTATCGGCCATTATCGATGGTCAGGTAACCACATTGTTGACCGGTATTGTTCTTTACTTCTTTGGTTCAGGACCAATCAAAGGTTTTGCCACAACTTTGATTATTGGTATTGTAACTTCATTGTTTAGTGCAATTTTCCTTACACGCCTGGTTTTTGAACGTTTCATAGGTAAAGACAAGAAGATTAAGTTTACAACTAAATTAACAAGCAACTGGTTGTTGAATGCAAAAATTAAATTTCTTGAAAAACGTAAAATTGCATATATCATTTCTGGTATTGCTATTGTTGCTTCAATTGCTTCAATTTCAATTAAAGGAATGAACTACGGGATCGACTTTGTAGGTGGACGTACTTATGTTGTTGCCTTTGATGAACCTGTTTCTGTGTCTGATGTTAGTTCAGCACTTGCCGATGAATTTGGCACAGCCCCTGAGGTTAAAACATTTGGCTCAGACAACCAGGTGCGAATTACAACCGATTACCTGATTGACGACCATAGCGAGGCTATAGATAACCAGGTTGAGGACTTGCTTTATGCAGGTGTAAGCCAGTTTTTGGACGAAGATGTTTCAAGAGACCAGTTTACCGAAAATTATATACAAAGCTCAACAAAAGTTGGTCCTACTATTTCAGACGATATCCGTAATACGGCAATGATTGCAATTGCACTTGCCTTAGTGGTAATCTTCTTATATGTATTTGTACGTTTCCGTAACTGGCAATATGGTATCGGTGCTATTGCAGCATTGGCGCACGACTCGATTATTGTGTTGGGTGTTTTCTCAATATTTAGCGGATTGCTGCCGTTCTCACTTGAAATTGATCAGGCATTTATCGCCGCAATTCTAACCGTATTGGGTTATTCAATTAACGATACCGTGGTTGTATTTGACCGTATCCGTGAGTTTATCGGACTGTATCCTAAGCGTCACATCGAAGTTAACACTGATAATGCATTGAATAGTACATTGCGCCGTACATTTAGTACCTCACTTTCAACCTTTGTGGTATTGCTTGCCATTTTTATATTTGGTGGTGAAACCATACGCGGATTCTCATTCGCACTGTTGATTGGTGTAGTAATTGGTACTTATTCATCGCTATTTGTAGCAACTCCTATTTCATACGATTTCCGTAATAAAGTAGTGAAGAAAATTGCTCAGAAGAAGAAATAAGAATAATTGAGAAATGAGATATTTGAAAAGGGGCTACCGTTATGGCAGCCCCTTTTTCACTAGAATAGAACATAGTTAGACAATTGTCTTTCTGTTGTTTATAATCTGTTAAATTTGACTTTGACACTTCTAATACCGTGGAACCCTCATAGTTTATTAGCTACGCTGATCTTCGATTCATCTCCTTTCGTGGACGTCAGTGCATGAGGGTTTTATAGTGTTTAATTACGCGAACGTATCGAACCTCTCCAAAAAGCGGTCAAGGTTTATAGCTAAATCTTCGGGGTTCGATTCACACCAGCTTTTCACAGCATCATACTTGTCCATCTGGCATGAAAAGTCGAGAATAGCTGTATTGTTTTCCATATTGGGCATGCTCACATATATATTATTGGCAAGCTTATATTTTTTGTTTGCTTTGTGTAGCTTCTTCAAAAATTTTAAAAATCCCTGCATTGACATATGTCCAAAAAAATCATTGATGAGTTGGTTGTCAGTATTATGGTCAAATTTCAAGCGGTTTAGTTTGTTATATTCTATCTCGTTATTATCGCGCATGGGACTGATAATGTGGAGCGTGTCAAATTTTGTATTTGTATTTACGATATCTTTAAAGTGCCGCTTAAAGCGTTTAAAAGTCCCCCCTGTTCCCCCATCTGAATAAATACCATCAGGAAGTCCCGTAGAAAGTCCGCCAATCCCATTAATCCGCTGTGAAGGAAAATGCACAGGTATTGCGGTTGAAGCCATGAGGAGGTCGCAAAGTTCGATGTTCATAAACTTGCTTTCGAGATTATTGGGCCAATATGTTTTCATTTTATCAAGATTGAAGGCAAGTATCCCGGATTGAAACGGTAAATCCCCCAACTTTTTTAATCCTGCTTTTTTAAGAAACATTTTTATGGTTCTTCTTAAAGGGAGTGTATCCCAATATATGGGGTGGGTTTTGATATAAATATCTTCATTTCTAAGACTTTCTAATATTTCATTTTTATAAAATTGGTCCCATGAAATCGGGTTCTCTTTTCTGAAGCATGCATTAACAGCCAAAACGTTTAATGCACCAGAACTGTACCCGGCAAGGTATGTTGATTCTTCGTGTATTTCTAAACCTTCTTTTTGTATAAGCTGGTCAATAAGGGCAACTTCCTGTGAGATACGGGCTGCTGCCCCGGTAAGTAAAATCGCGTTTTTCAAATTCTTCATAATATAATGTGCTTTTATTTTTTTCAAAGTTATCTCTGTAGGAACAACCCGAATCAACTCATATTTATATTATTGTAAAGTTTGTTTTGCTTCTCACTTTTATACGTTTATTTTGCATTAATTCAAAAATATGACAACCGTCGTATGAGTTTATAGATTGATTAATTACATTGTAGAGCTATGGAAAATAGGGGGCAATTATTGAAAATGCGTACAGAGTTCCACAAGCCGGTAAAATATTATCTCCCGGTTGGTGAAAATGAAATATACATGAATGAGTTGATAGGGCATGATATTTTATTGGAGTTTACCGGTAAAATTAATTGCATTAAATGTGGTGCCCGAACGTCAAAATCATTTAACCAGGGGTATTGCTACAAATGTTTCAAAACAGCTCCGGAGAACGATGCGAGCGTTATCAACCCTGAGCTGTCAAAATCTCAATTTGGCATAGCACGCGACATTGAATGGGCCGAGAAACATGATTTAATTGACCATTACGTGTATTTGTCACTTACAAGTGGTATTAAGGTTGGTGTAACCCGGTATCACCAAATACCCACACGGTGGATTGACCAGGGGGCCGCATATGCCATTAAGATTGCCCAAACTCCAAACCGGCACATCGCGGGTATTATCGAAAACTTTTTAAAGCAACATATTGCCGATAAAACCAACTGGCGCAATATGCTTAAAGATAAACTGAATGAAGATGTTGATTTACCAGGGGCAAAACAAAAAATGATATCCTTGCTCCATCCTGAGTTGCAAAAATACGCAGTTGATGATCATCAGGCGACAGAAATAACCTACCCGGGTGATTATATTCCCGAAAAAGTTTCTTCGTTTACTTTTGATAAAGAAAAAGCGGTACAGGGAAAGTTGATGCGCATTAAAGGGCAATACCTGATTTTTAAAGATGATACCGTACTGAATATACGGAAACATGCAGGTTATAATATAATGTTTAAAGCTTGATGGGTTTTAAACAGAACAATTTTTTTAAATTTGGAAACAATATATTCGAAAAATTACAATATCACTAAAATGGAAAATCTCGATTGGAAAAATTTAGGGTTTGGTTATTCTGACACGAACTGTAATATAAGATGTTACTATCGTGACGGGAAATGGGGCGAACTAGAAGTGTCCGAATCAAATCAAATCACCATGCACATGGCTGCAACATGTTTGCACTATGGCCAGGAAGCATTCGAAGGACTCAAAGCCTACCGAGGCAAAGACGGTAAAATAAGGGTTTTTCGTATTGAAGAAAATGCCAAACGCATTCAATCTTCAGCACGTGGAATCCTGATGCCGGAGTTGCCCGTTGATACATTTAAAAAGGCTGTTTTTGAAGCCATAAAAAAGAATGAAGAGTTTGTACCCCCGTATGGTTCAGGTGCATCATTGTACATCAGGCCATTGTTGATTGGTGTAGGCCCCCAAATTGGTGTGAAACCTGCCGATGAGTATCTTTTCATGGTATTTGTAATGCCGGTTGGCCCTTATTTCAAAGAAGGGTTTAAACCTACCGATTATGTAATTTATCGAGAATACGACCGTGCCGCCCCACAGGGCACCGGAAATATAAAAGTAGGCGGCAATTATGCTGCCAGTTTAAATGCCGGGATGCGTGCCCATAGCGAAGGGTATTCGGCAGTACTTTATCTTGATGCCCGCGAAAAGAAATATCTTGATGAGTGCGGTCCCGCTAACTTCTTTGGTGTTAAAGGGAACAGTTATGTAACCCCTAAATCGCGATCTATTTTACCTTCTATCACCAATAAAAGTTTGCGCCAATTAGCAACTGATATGGGTATGACTGTTGAAGAACGTAAAATTCCTGTTGAAGAGCTCGCTGAATTTTCTGAAGCCGGAGCATGTGGAACCGCTGCCGTTTTATCGCCTGTGCGTAGTGTGTACGATGCCGATAAAGATATCCGCTACATGTATGGCGATGAACCAGGCGAGGTTTGTCAAAAACTTTACAATAAGCTCATCAATATTCAATACGGGTGCGAAGACGACCCTTATGGATGGGTAACTATTGTTGAATAATCATTAGTATTATTAGTCATTGGTAATTAGTATTAATTCACCAATGACTAATTTGCTGTTTTATTTATAAACCTTCATCGATTCCCAAAAATCAGGGTCCACAAGCATATTTTCGTGGTATTGCCGCATTTGAAGTAATGTTGGGTTTTTAAACTCTTCGGTAAGCACTTGTAACGACGATGAACTTCTAAACTGATTGTTGTTGATGGTATAACTTTTGTCGAGTGCTACTTTTTCAACCCTCCCATAACCATTATCGAAACGGTATGTTGTGGTATAATGAATTTCAACATTGTTTAGCTGGGAGTTTTGGCTAACCGGCACTATCGATAATCCGTGCTTGCTTATTTTATTTGCTTTAATGTGCGCTTCGGCCTTTAGCAATTTCCTCCCCGGCTCCGAAATGTATAAAACACCTTCGTAAAATGAAGCATTCCATAAGTCGGTTTCACCTTTCTCGGGTGAAGCAAGTTTATAGGCAATTACCCACACTGAATCACTTTTAACTGTTGATTCGTTGAGCAGGCTTAAGTCGTAGTTGTTCAGGAATGTGGTATCAAGCACGTTGCCGCTCGAACGGGCAATGTCAAATTGTAGCAAATCATCCATAAGCGTTGTCCCATCTGCCAGTGTCTCAACTTCAAAATTACGGCTCACATTCGTAAACTTATAATTTCTGTCGGTATACGAGGTCGTACGGCTTCCATAGCCTTTATTGTCAGATACAATAACAAGTGCTTCACGTTTTTTGTCAAGTTCCTGGTTAACAAATAACTCATTGCGGTATAACGACTTAAAAGAATATGGCCGGGCCACATACGAGCTGGCAATGTTGTTGGCTGCATCTTTAATAACCCTGTAAAGTACCATCGATTGGGTTGAAACCTCAATATCTTCAATGCCATACGAGTGAGGGGTTAACCCTATGACCCTTGCATTTTTATTCATATAATCGCGCACCGGGATGATGAAATTCTGGTACCCGATAGCAGAAAAATAGAGGTTCTCATCCAGCAGGTCATTAGAAATGGTTAGTGAAAAATTACCATTAGCGTTGCTTGCTGTCCCGGTTAATGTGCCCTCTACACCAATATTCACAAAAACCAAGGGTTGCTTGCTTGATTTATCAATAACTTTACCGTTGAGGGTTGTTTTGTTTTGCCCAACCATGCTGATGTTGGCAATCATGAACAGTATTATGATGAAATATTTCTTTGTCATTTTCTTCTTTTTATTTATAGAATACGATATTACTTACTTATAACGTTAGATAAGCAGTAGTTTATTTTATAAATTTGAAAAATGTTATCAATAAGTATTTTAATACGACCAAAGATAAAAACTAAAAAGAGAAAGAACATGCATAAACCCGTCATTTCATCTAAAATAATATTGGGAAGTATATTAATTCTAAGTATGTCGTTGACATCTTGTGTTGCAAAGAAAAAGTATATTGCCATGCAGGAATCCAAAATCAGGGCCGAGCACCGTGTGCGCGAACTCACCAACGATGTTGAAAATCTTGAATCGGAGTTCAATGGTTATAAAAATGATTTTCATGCCAATAATGAAGAAAAAGACAGGATGATTGATTCGTTGACTTTAAAAATTAACGAGATGAATGCAGCGCTCCTCTCAAAAGATGAAAATATTGACGAACGTGTTTTTTCATTTCAGGTTGAGAAGCGCCGACTTAATGAAATGCTCGCTTCAAAGGATAAAGAGATTCAAACCTTGCGTAAACGTGTACAATCGCTCGAATCGCAAATTGAAAGTTTAAAAAGTAATGTTCAGGATTCTGGTATTAAACTTCAAAATTCAACAAGCCGGGTGAAAAAACTTGAATTTGAAATAGGGCAGAAAGAAGAACAGATTAACGAATTGAAGGCATCATTGTCAAAAAAGAATGTCGAAGCTGCGCAACTTCAAAAAAAGATAGATGAAAAAGATGCTGAGCTTGAAAAACTTCGCAACCAAGTGAAATTACTTAGGCAGGAATATGGTCAGAATTAGATAGCCTTGCAAAACATGTTAATCGAATGAAGCATTTTTACCCTCTTTTATTTTTTATCCTCAGTTTTGGTTTTGTTTTTGGCGGAACCTCCGATAGTTTATCGTCTAAACTTGACGTATATATTGAAAATAATTTTCAGTCAATGCCGCTTGCCGATGTTCTTATCGGGCAAAATATCAGCGATGTTTATGTGATGCGTGGCCCTTCTCAAACATATTACCTTACCGGCACTACCGGCGACATTGATGGTGTGCAGGAAGGCATTAAGGTGTGGGCATCGGATGATTTTAAAAAGTGGAACCTGATTGGGACAAACAGCGATTATATTTGGACATTTGAAAATGATGCTGTTGATTGGCAAAAAGAGGTAAAAGAAGAGCAAGGCCGGAAAAAACGGGGCATCATTGCGCCGGAAATACACTTTTTGAAAGAAACGTATTTTATTACATACACCAATTCTAATTCGGGTTATGCCGGAATTTTACGAAGCATTTCAGGGCGCCCTCAAGGCCCTTATGAAGAAGTATCGGGTGAAACCCCGCTTATAAGGGCTCGTCATTCAACATTGTATGAAAATCCAGACGGTGAGGTATATTTTATTTGGGGCAACGGTAAAGTACACCGTATGAAAGACGACATGAGTGGTTTTGCATCGGAATCACCCCGCCTTTTAACTGGCGAAAGGGGAGAGGCGCTGGATGTTGAAGGTGTCAATATTCAGCTTATTGATGATGTTTATTATTTATCGGGCTCACGCAGGCGTTCTCAAATAAACGGTAACAAATGTTTATCACATAAACGTTATGATGGGGTTGTTTACCGCTCAACTAATTTTTGGGGCCCTTATCGGGCAGTTTTATCGTCTGTTCCACATGCTGGGGGAGGGCACCTTTTCAGGACATTTGACGACAGTTTGCATTATATAATGTCGAATAAATCAGCCACAAACCCTGTTGGCGGTTATCCATCGGTCCTGAAAATATCGAAGCATCCGGATAAACTGTTGGTGAAGAATCCCGATGTTTTGAATGGGAAAAAGAAACCACAAGTAGTATACGTTTCACGAATCGGGAATAATTCAAGCGGCGATTCGTGGGACAATGCCTTTACCACAATACAGAAAGCTATTGACAATGCAACGCCAGGGGCACAAATATGGGTGGCAACTGGTTATTATTACGACCCTGTTGTCATAAATTTGTGGAAAAACCTGAGTATATATGGTGGCTTTGCCGGTTGGGAAGAAACGTTGAGCGAGCGCGACAGTGATATGAACAGGGTAATCCTGAACGGGAGGCAAAGCACAAATAATATGTTCATCATCAATGCCAGCAGTCACATCCGAATTGATGGCATAACTATCAGGGGCGGAAATGCAAATGGTAAAACTGATTTTGGACGTTATGGAGCAGGTGTACATATCCTGGGTGGGGGAGAAACCATCAAGTTTGTAAATTGCCGTTTCGAAGATAACAAAGCAGCCCGTGATGGTGGTGCAGTTTATGCAAGCCTTGGGGCATCGCCGGTGTTTGTTAACTGCAATTTTACAGGAAATGTTTCACATAACAACGGTGGAGCTGTTGCTTTTTATGCCAATTCACCTAATGGGTACACGGGGCGGTTTTATAATTGTACTTTTGCCAACAACCAAGCTCAAATGGATGGCAGTGCCGTGTATTTCGATTCAAACATCAGGGGTAGTGGATTACTAACCATGGTGAATTGTTTATTTGACAGGAACCAGGCTTTTGGACAAGGTGGAACGGTTAAAGCGGATGGATATGCCAGCGTGTTTGTCCAGAATTCTACTTTTTATTCAAACAAAGGGATACAAAGTGGGGCCGCTTGTGTTGGTTCAGCATCGGTTCCGGGTAAAATGAATATTCTAAATTCAATATTTTATAAAAATCAAGGGGGAACAATTTTTTCGATTGAAGGAGAAGCTGAAACAATATTGGAAAACGAAATACTGCGTTTTGTAAATGTATGGGTTGATATTTCCAATTGCCTTTTTGATGAGAATGATACCAACTCGCTTGTTGAGCGGCGTTATGACCGCAAGACCATTGATGACGTTGAAAAGCTCAATCAATTGATTATCGGTAAAAATTGTATGAACGGAAAACCGGGCTTTGTTGATGAAGAACAAGGTGATTTCAGGTTGAAAAGCAACTCCTCGGCACGGAATAAAGGTTCTTCAGCATGCTTTTTTCTTTATGATATGAATATGCAAAAGCGTCACTCGTCACGCGTAAATATGGGTTGCTATTAGTTTTGTTAAGCATACTTACGAAGAAAACCATTTCAATGATGGTATTAATTCTACCCCATCAATACAAAAAAGCATGTGGCGACAATACAAGATAATTTATATTGTCACTACACAAACTAACACACCATGCTTTTGAGTTTTGTTTTATAAATGGAAATAAAAAAACTACATAGCAATACGCTGTTATGCTTTACGTATTCAGCGCTTCCGCGCCACCGGTAATCTCGATTATTTCGTTTGTAATGGCTGATTGGCGGGCGTTGTTGTAAGTTTTGCTAAGGTCTTTCAATAGTTCGGTTGCATTGTCGGTGGCTTGGTGCATTGAAGTCATACGGGCGCCATGTTCGGCTGCATGTGAGTCGAGCATGATGCTGTAGAAGTGCATTTTTAAGGCCAGTGGTATCAGTTTGTTATAAACTTCCGATTGTGTAGGTTCGTAGATATATTCAGTATGAAAATCGAATGGGTCTTTTGTTTCGGGGGTTAAAACCGGTAGAAACTGTTCGGAGGTAAGGTCTTGTACCGCAGCATTTTTAAACTTGTTATAAACAATATGAATTTGTTGAAATTTATTATCAGAAAACCATTGCATTAGTTGTTCTGTAAATTTAGATGCAGATTCGTAATCAAGGTTGTCAATTAAATCGTTGGCTTCAGAATAAATATTTTTACCCATGCTTGTCAATTCTTTCTCAACCTGGCGACCAACGGGCAAAAAAGCAATATTGTTCATTTTAAAATGAATAGGGAATTCTTTCTTGGGATAAGTTGTTGCCATTTTGGCTACATTGCTGTTAAAGGCACCACACAATCCGCGGTTTGAACCAATCACAACAATTAATGCTTTGTCCATTTCACGTTCTTCAAGAAAAACTGAATCTACGTTTATTTCACCTATGGTTAGGTTGTGTAATATCTCGTCAAGTTTTTTCTCATACGGGACTATATGCAGCAGGTAATCCTGTGCCTTTTTTAGTTTGGCTGCCGAAACAAGTTTCATTGCGCTGGTTACCTGGCGTGTGTTTTTTACCGAAGCAATTCTGGTCCGTATTTCTTTCAGTTTTGCCATTATTGATATTGTTCTGCTATTTCAGTTGCTACTTTTTTTAGTGTTTCCTTAATTTCATCAGTTAAATTGCCTTCTTTAAGTTGTTTTAATGTGTCTGGCTCATTGGTGCCCAGAAAATCGAGATATTCTTTCTCGAATACTTTTAATTTATCAAGGGGAATATTATGCAACAGGTCTTCCACGCCAAGCCAGATTATGGCAACTTGCATTTCGATTGGCATTGGTTGGTATTGGCCTTGCTTGAGTATCTCAGTATTTTTTTCACCTTTTTCAAGCACACGTTTGGTGGCAGGGTCGAGGTCGGAACCAAATTTTGAAAAAGCTTCCAGCTCGCGGTATTGCGCCTGGTCGAGCTTAAGGGTCCCGGCTACTTTCTTCATCGATTTAATTTGCGCGTTACCACCTACCCGCGATACTGAAATACCTACGTTAATGGCCGGGCGTATTCCGGAGTTAAATAATGAAGATTCAAGAAAAATTTGCCCGTCGGTAATTGAAATTACGTTTGTGGGTATATATGCCGAAACATCGCCTGCCTGGGTTTCAATAATGGGCAGGGCGGTTAATGAGCCGCCACCTTTCACTTTATCTTTTATCGATGGCGGGAGGTCGTTCATTTTACGGGCTATCTCGTCGGAGTCGGTTATACGGGCAGCCCTTTCAAGCAGTCGTGAGTGCAGGTAGAACACATCACCAGGGTATGCTTCGCGGCCGGGCGGGCGTCGCAAAAGTAAAGATACTTCGCGGTACGAAACGGCTTGTTTTGATAAATCGTCGTATATAATAAGCGCATGGCGTCCGGTATCCCTGAAAAATTCACCGATAGCTGCCCCGGCATAGGGTGCATAATACTGAAGGGCAGCAGGATCGGACGCTGTGGCCGATACAATGGTAGTATAATCAGAAGCACCATGTTTAGCCAGGGTGGAGGCAATGCTGGCCACGGTTGAACCTTTTTGGCCAATGGCTACATAAATACAATAAACGGGCTCGCCTTTTTCAAAAAACTCACGTTGGTTAATAATGGTATCAATAGCAATGGCAGTTTTACCAGTTTGCCGGTCGCCAATGATTAATTCGCGTTGTCCGCGCCCAATGGGGATCATAGCGTCAACTGCCTTTAAACCTGTTTGCAGTGGCTCTTCAACCGGTTGCCTGAAAATTACCCCGGGGGCTTTTCTTTCAAGGGGGATTTCAAATGTTTCCCCCTCAACAGGGCCTTTACCGTCGATAGGCTCGCCAAGCGTATTAATAACACGGCCAAGAAGCCCTTCACCTGCTTGGATCGATGCAATGCGTTTTTGCCGTTTAACAGTGTCACCTTCTTTAATTCCGTCAGAAGGGCCTAAAAGTACAGCACCTACATTATCTTCCTCAAGGTTAAGTACAATACCTGTTGTTCCGTTTGAGAACTCAATCATCTCATTTGATTCAACATTGTTGAGTCCGTAGATGCGGGCAATGCCATCGCCAATTTCTAAAATGTTACCTACCTCTTCCATCGAAATCTCGGATGAAATGCCGGCAAGTTGTTTTTTTAGTATCGATGATATTTCTGCGGGTCGGGTATCTGCCATTATGTTTTATTTTTGTAATTGTTTTTTGATGTTTCTTATACGTGTTGCCAGGCTGGCATCGTATTGTATGTTATCCATTGTAAAAACAAAACCACCAATCAAGCGGGCATCAGTTTCGGGGGACAGTTCAATAGTTTTGTTCAATTTTTTCTCAAAAGCCTCTTTAATATTGGTAATTATTTTTGGTGATAAAGGTTGTGCTGTTTTTAATGTTGCGGGCATTATCCCTTTGGCTTCATTAAGAATTGTTATTACATTCCGTGCAATATCTTTTAGGTAGGGTTCACGTTGATGATTAATAACCATCTCGATAAAACGGATGGTGAGGTTGTCGAATTCTTTGGAATATAATTCTTTTATTTTTTTTATTTTTTCAGATGGGGCTATCCGTGGGGTAACAATAAAATTCTCAAAACCCTCGAACTGGTCGATTGACTGGTACAGGATACTCACATCATGGCAAATATCTTCTGACTTTTTTTGTTCCAGTGCCAGTTCAGATAATGCTTTAGCGTAACGTACGGTAACTCTGTTCCTGTCCATAAACAATTAATTTAACTCAATATCATCTACCAGTTTTTTCACCATTTGTTCGTGCCGTTTTTTATCTTTCATATCGGCACCAACTACTTTTGTGGCAATATCTATTGACAGTGTTGTAATTTGCTTTCGCATATCAACAAGGGCTTCTTCACGTTCTTTCTGAATTATTTTGTGTGCATTTGCGATAATCTTTTCAGCTTCGGCACGGGCTTTATCTTTTGCCTCGGCAATAATTTTATCACGTTGCTCAGCCCCTTCTTTTAACAATTCGCCTTTATCGTGCCTCGTTTTTTTTATTATTTCTTCCTGCTCTTTCTTCAGGTTGGTAAGCATTTCGCGTGCGCTTTTAGCCTTGCGCAGTGAGATATCGATATACCTTTCGCGTTCATGAATAGCTTTTAAAAGCGGTTTCCATGCATATTTGCCCAGTATCAGGGCTACAATGCCAAAGATAATGGTTGTCCAAATAATCGTTCCTAAGTGTGGTAGAAGAAACATACGCTAATTATTTAGTTTAATAAAAGCACCAATGGATGGCAATCCCACCTGCATTGGTGCTGTTTTTTACAATACAGCCAATAATAAACATATGATTACAGCCAGGAAGGCAACACCCTCGATAAAAGCTGAAACCACGATTAAGTTTGACCGTATATCGGCGCTGGCTTCGGGTTGGCGTGCAATGGCTTCCATTGCTGCTGCGCCAATTTTACCAATGCCAATTGCTGCTGCAATAGCAGCCATCCCGGCACCTATCCCGGCACTTAATTTTCCCAAAGCCAATTCGGCCAATAATACCATTAAAGTTGTCATAATAAAAACTGTTTTATGGTTAATGCCCTTTCTCGGTTGCCATGCCAAAGTACATGGCCGATAAAACGGCGAAAATATATGCTTGTATAAATGATACTAATATGTCGAGCAAAATGATAAATACTGCAAAAGTGATTGAAATAATTGAAGTGCCTGCACCTGTTATGGTTCCATACATGGCCGACATTAAAAAAATCAGGCCTATCAAAACTGCAGCAACCATATGCCCCGATAGCATGTTGGCAAATAAACGTATCATGAGAACAACCGGTTTAATAAGTGTGCCCGATAGTTCAATAAACTGCATTAATGGCAACAAAGGGCTTTTCATATACCATGGGCCCTCGGGGTTGAATATATGTTTCCAGTAATGTTTGTTGCCGCTGAATGTTGTGATCAGAAATGTGAATAATGCCAACACCAGCGTCACAGCTATATTGCCTGTTATATTTAAGCCCAGGGGTAAAATAAGCCCCAAAAGGTTAGCTATAAGGATAAAATTAAATAGCGTAAGTAAGAAGGGTAAATATTGTTTGTATTTATCACCAACAAAAGGTTTGGCCACATCGTCGCGGATAAATATAATAATTGGTTCAATGATGTTTTGCAGGCCCCTGGGTTTTTTGTAGGGGTTGCCTGAGGCCAGCTTTGTTGTTCTTAATGTTACAAAAACGAGAATGATTGACGACAATATAACTCCAATTATTGTGCGGGTTATTGATAAGTCGAATGGTACATATTCGGTGCCATTGTTAAGGGTTTCAACAATTTTATCTTTGTTTTTGCCTTTTTGTGCAACTTTAAAAGGAAAGCCTGAATCAGAATGATGAAATTTGCTTGACATAAAGAAATGCCAACCCGTATGCTTGCTGTATAAAATAATGGGCAGGGGCAGGGTAACGTGTGTGTCGTTAATTGAAAAGAAGTGCCATTCGTATGAGTCATTTACGTGGTCAAATACATATTCGATAACATTGAATTCTTCGTGTTTTGTTTCGTCATTGTTTGCAGCCGCCGAGTTTGTGGCCAACAGTAATGAGGCCAAAAGAAAAATGCCGGTTATGTATTTAAACATGCGCATATTTAAATCATTAGATGTAAATATATAAAATATTACTTGACCAAAAGAATTTAGATTTGAAATTATACTTTTGAGTCGTTGATTAATTTCATAACCGATTTTACTTCATATACTGCATAAGCAACGTAAAGCAGAAGATAAACGATTAAGAAATTAACAGCATTTTCTTCATCAAAAACGATATACAAAACACCGAACACAATGTAAATAAACATTTTCAGAAATGAAAGCATCATAAACTTAAAACTGAATTTTGATACATCATTTCTGGTAATGCGTAGCATATATTTATGAAGAATTAAGGTTGAAGCATAATAAAAAATCAGGACAAGGGGGAATACAATAAGAAAATGCTCCTTGAATATGGTAAGAAACAATAGTGTTCCAATTACCAATATTATGATGGTAAATGTGGTAAGACCTTTAAAAAATTTCGAGAAATTATTATCCATGACCTATTGTTTGAACACGTTTTGTTCTGAATAGCATTTACCTAAAATGTTAACCTAATAAAAATACAAAATTATTTTGTCTTTCCTTCGGGCTGGTTGTTCATTTTGCAATTACCGGTAAATGATGCCCCGGGTTCAATCATTAGTTGCCCGGTTGTAATTTCTCCGTTGAGGTATGATGTTGATTTGAGGGTTAAAAGTTCTTTCACCGATATTTTGCCTTCAATTTTGCCTTCAATTTCAGCAATTTTACAATTAACTTCGCCCTCTATGTTTCCGGTTTTGCCAATCACTACTTTACCGGTGGTTTTCAGGTTTCCTTTTAATTCGCCATCAATTCTCAAATCCGATTCAGTGTTGATGTCTCCGGTAACGGTTGTTTTTGAAGCAATTAAATTGACTGCCCCACTTGTATTGTCAATTTGTTTTCCCATAATCAGAGTTGTTGTAGTAAGCAAATTTAATAAAATTGTTCAAGCACTGGGCATGGACAAAAAAAAATCCTGCGGTTGGCAGGATTTTGTTTGGTTTGTCAATATGAATAAGATTAAACCGTAACGTCTTTTTCGATAGCCAGTTTGCCACGGTAGTAACCACATTCGTTACATACTGTGTGATACTTAAAGGTTGCACCGCAATTTGAGCAGGTTGCAAGTGTTGCAGGTGTTGCTTTATAATGAGTCCTGCGCTTATCTCTTCTAGCCTTCGATGTTTTGTGCTTTGGATGTGCCATTTTTCCTAACTTTTCTTGTTATCTAATAATTTCTTTAATTCGTTCCACCGCTCGTCAACTATGGGTTCTTCTTGTGCTTCATTTACCTCTTCGTCGTCAAGCAGGTATTCTTCTAATTTATCTATCATTTCAGGGTCGCATCCGCTGTTGCCATTTTCATCGGTAGGATGAACATGCTTTATGGGGAGCCCTAAAATTACCAGTTCGTAAAGGTAATGTGCTACATTAACCTGATGGTCTTCGGCCTCAATTACAACTATTTCGTCGCTTAATTCTTCAGCTTCCTGACCAAATTTAACAATAAGCCGGCTGTCATTTTTAACATCCTGCATGTAATTGTCTAAACAACGGTCGCACATCAGTTCAACTTTGCCTTTAACAGTCATGTCAAGAATCAACATGGTTGATTGCCTGGTTAAAAGAACAGTTGCATCGAGCTGCCCTTTTTTCACTTCACTGTTTTCGAACTGTTCAAAGAACTTGTTGTCAAGTTTGAAGTCAAACTCGTGTTCGCCTTCTTTTAAACCTTTAAACGGTATTTCATATTTCAAGAGATGTTTCATCTCGACAAAATGTTTACTTCGAGTGTTGAGATTAATATCTGAATGATACCTTTCTCATTCTCAAAAAGTGCTGCAAAATTATAAAAAAAAACAAAACCAATAAACATTTGGGAATTTTTTTAATTAATCGATACCCAATAAGTTCCGGCTTCTCAACTTTTGTGTTTATTCTTATTTTTAAAATGAAGAAATAAGATCATGGAAGCTAAAGAAAACAGAAAGAGTAGGGACACCAATACAACCCCGATTATAATTGCATTTCCTTTCCATTCAGGTAGTGCTTCTGATTGGCTTTTTGTGAAAAGAATGTACAATGCAAATATTTCACATATAGTGGTTACAAACAATGCGATAGCGTTGATTGTTCCAAGTGTTTTGGGGTCGATGGTTTTAAATAGATTATTCATGACGGTCATATTTCTTTAGTATAATACGAAAGGTTGTAGCTTTATTGGGCTCCGAGCTTTTAATATATATTTTTCCGTTGTGATAGTTTTCAATAATTCGTTTTGATAGGGAAAGTCCTAATCCCCAGCCCCTTTTTTTGGTTGTAAAACCGGGCTGGAAAATTGTTTTCTGTTTCGATTTTGAAATGCCTTTTCCATTGTCGGTAATATCAATGAGTACTTCTTTTTCAGTATTTTCAACATGAAAACGAATGATCCCGTGGTTATTTTCGATGGCATCAACCGAGTTGCGGACAATATTTTCAATTACCCAGCCAAACAGCGATGACGACAGGGGAATATAAAGTTCATCTGCCCCGCTAAAATTATATTCAAAATTAATTTTCTTAGATATTCTGGTTTGCAGATAGTTAATAGTGTTTAACAACTGGTTGTAAATGTTTTCGGGATAAAGTTCGGGCTTTGAACCTACTTTTGAAAAGCGTTCGGTAATTCGCTCCAGGCGGTTCATGTCCTTTTCAAGCTCGCTCATTATTGCCGGCGAAACATTTTCTTCTTTTAAAAGCTCCATCCATGCCAGTAACGATGAAATGGGTGTACCCAACTGGTGGGCTGTTTCTTTTGCCATGCCTACCCATACCAGGTTTTGTTCTGTCTTACGTGCCGAGCTAAAAGCAACATATGCAATAAGAATAAAAATAATGATTACAGCAAGCTGAAAAATTGGGTAATACTTTAATTTTGTTTGTAACGAAGATTCCTTGTAATAAAGGTATTGCTCTTCATCATCGCCAAGTGGGATTACAATTGGCGATTGATTGGCTTTCATCTTCTTGAGTTCTTGTCTAAGTATTTTATCTTTATTTTTTTCGGAGTAGTTAATATTACGATCACCCAAAATCTGCCCCTTATCGTCAACAATAATTAGTGGGATCGTGGTATTGGTAGTAATTACTTTATTAAGATAATGTTGCACATCATTGTCAGGATTGTTTTTAGTAACTAACAGATGTGTAGCCTCTGCCCATCGTTCTACTTTTATTCGTTCTTCATTTGAGACTTCCTTGACTAGCTTATTGGTATAAAGAATTGAGCCAATCCCAATTAATATGGCAGCTAAAAATATATATCGCTTCCACTTTCTTTTTTTGAAATAAATGTCCAATGTGTTTTCTTTTAGTTTTTTATTTCAACGTAAATATGGTGAAAAAATTGCAAAATAAGCAGACCCGCTTTAAGTTGTGATAAGTTTTGCCATTGCCATTGCCACATGCCACTGATGAGTAGCAGTAGTAATTAATTGAGTTTGTCGATGATGCGACCTAATGTTTCAGCGATCCCCTCGGCATCAAATCCGCATTCGTGGTATAGTTCACCGGGTGTGCCATGTTCAATGAAAGTATCTGGGATCCCGAGTTTAGTAATGCTGGCGTGATAGTGATTTTGGTTCATGAAATCGACAACAGCCGACCCTAACCCACCGTTAATGGTGCCATCTTCAACGGTAACAATGTATTTAAATGATTTGAAAACTTGATGTAATAAACCGTTGTCAATTGGTTTAAGAAAACGCATGTCGTAGTGAGCCACAAGGTCTGATTTTTCAATGTTTTCAAGGGCTTTTGTTACGAAATTACCTGGTGTTCCGATTGATAAAACAGCTATTGCCGAGCCTTTCTTGATAAGTTGCCCTTTTCCTTTTTCAATGTATTCAAACGGTGTTTTCCAGTCTTTCATGACCCCGCGCCCACGTGGATACCTGATAGCATATGGCCCCGAAGGTTCCTCCTGTGCTGAAAATAAAAGGCTGCGAAGTTCTTTTTCGTTCATGGGTGCTGCAATGGTCATGTTAGGTATGCAATTTAGGAATGCTAAATCATAAGCGCCATGATGTGTGGCTCCGTCGGCCCCAACAAGTCCGCCACGGTCCAGGCAAAGTATAACATTCAGGTTTTGCAGTGCCACATCGTGAATAATTTGGTCGTAGGCACGTTGCGAGAACGATGAATAGATATTACAAAATGGGATCATGCCCGATTGGGCTAACCCGGCAGAAAAAGTTACAGCGTGTTGTTCTGATATCCCCACATCAAAAACCCGGTTGGGCATTTCCTTTTGCATGATATTGAGCGAACACCCCGAGAGCATTGCCGGGGTGATGGCTACAATTCTATCGTTTTGCTTTGCCAATTCAAGTACGGTCTTGCCAAAAACATGCTGATATAACGGAGGTTCATCGCCATTTGTAGAGATAACCTGTTTGCCCGTAGTTTTGTCAAATTTACCGGGGGCGTGGAATAATGTTTGGTTGGTTTCGGCAGGATAAAACCCTTTACCTTTTTTAGTAATAATGTGCAGGATTTTTGGTCCCTGAATTTTCTTAAGGCGGTTAAGCAATTTAACCAACAGTTCAACATCATGGCCGTCAACCGGACCAAAATAGCGGATGTCTAATGCCTCGAAAAGGTTGCTTTCTTTAAAAAAGAATGATTTGGTTGAAACGCCTATTTTCGAAACCGTTTGTCTGGTTTTCCTGCCTACCCAATGGAACATTCCTAAAAAGTTCCATATTTTGTCACGAAGTTTATTATAAGTTTCGGATGCTGATATTTTGATCAGGTATTTGTTTAGTCCGCCCACATTGGGGTCGATTGACATATTGTTGTCATTCAGGATGATCAGGATATTAGGGTTTTTTTCGCTGGCATTATTTAAGGCTTCAAATGCCATACCGCCTGTTAGGGCTCCGTCGCCAATAACAGCCACAACATGCGATGGGTCATTATTAAGCTGATTAGACATAGCCATGCCAAGTGCGGCCGAAATTGAAGTAGATGAATGGCCTACGCCAAAAACATCGTATTCGCTCTCCTTTGGTGTTGGAAATCCGCTAAGCCCTTTGTATTTTCTGAGTGTTTTAAATTGTTCACGACGTCCGGTAAGTATTTTGTGCCCATAGGCCTGGTGTCCTACATCCCACACAACTTTATCAACAGGTGTATTAAAAACATAATGCAAGGCAACCGTGAGTTCAACCACCCCAAGACTGGCGCCAAAATGCCCAGGGGTTTCAGAAAGCGTATCAATTAAGAAGCAGCGTAATTGCTCGCATATTTTTTCCAGGTCTTCCGGAGGTAATGCCCGCAAATCGGAGGGCTTATTTATTTTGTTTAATAATTTAAAATGCTCAGTCGTCATATTTTCAATCAAAAATCAAGTGGCAAATATACAATTATACGGTTATTTAAACAGAATTGTAAATGCATAACTCAATAATTCTTTATTTTTGTGAGTTATATATAAAAATATAAACGAATGAAAATGGTAAGATACATAGTGTTAGGAATTTTTGTAATTGGTTTATTCTCTTGTGTGCCGGTTAACCAACTAACTGATGCAAAAAAAAGGGCTGAAAATTTACAGGACGAGAATATGCTGTTAAAAGATAAAAACCGTGAACTGGAAGTTGAGAACAATGAACTTGATGGCCAAATCGTTCAGTTGCAAAAACGTTACGAGGATTTAAAAAAGAAAGTTGAAGGTTTACAGGATGAAAGGGATAAGCTTCAGTATGAAAACGAACAGCTGAAGCAAAACCAGAATGATCTTGAAGAGCAAATTTCTATATTGAAAGAAGGAAGTTCGGATGAGATATCAAAATTGCTTAGTGAGCTGCAAGGTTTGCAAGAAGATTTACAAGAGCGTGAAGACCGCGTTTATCAGTCGGAAGAAGAACTGAAGAGGCGAGAAGAGGAACTTGCTAAAGCTCAAGCCGAGTTGCAAGCTCAACAACAAAAGCTCACCGATGCAGAAGAAGCACTTGCAGAACAACAGGCCCGCCTGTTGGAGCTTGAAAATGCCCTGAACAACCAAAAAGAAGCGGTTACCGAACTAAAAGATAAGCTTAATAATGCCCTTAGGGGATTTTACGACCAAGGGCTATCGGTTAATGAGCGCAATGGTAAAGTTTATGTGTCGCTTGAAGAAAACCTTTTGTTTAAAACAGGGAGTTACTCTGTTGATCCTGCAGGCCAGAAGGCACTCGAAAGTTTAAGCGAAGTATTGGCTGCTAACCCCGATATCAACATCATGGTAGAAGGGCATACCGATGATGTTCCTTTAAATGGTTCGGGACAGATAAAAGATAATTGGGATTTAAGTGTTATGCGCGCAACATCTGTTACCAAAATAATATTGCAAAACGCTGAAATTGACCCTTCACGAATTACTGCTGCCGGGCGTAGTAAATATGTGCCACTTGAAGATGCTAAAACGCCAGAGGCACGTCGTAAAAACAGGCGTACCGAAATAATTCTAACCCCCGATTTAAGTGAGGTATTTGATATTATTCAAACTAATTAATATGGGCTTTAAACTATTGAAAGCAGTGTTCATATTGCTGTTTTTTGGTACATTGAATAATGTGCATGCTGCAATTGATTATGATTTATATGTGGCTGATGACGGATCAGCTGAATTTACTACAATACAAGGTGCAATTAATGCTACAAAATCTTTTCCCGATAAGCGTATCACAATCCACATAAAGAGTGGTGTATACAATGAAAAAGTACGCATTTATTCTTGGAATAATAAGCTGACATTGAAAGGAGAAAGTGCCGAAAATACCATTATTACATATGATGACTATTTTGAAAAGGTTGATCTTGGCAGGAACAGCACCTTTCATACTTATACTTTGAAAGTAGAATCGAACGATGTAATCATTCAAAATCTCACTGTTGAGAATACCGCTGGGCCGGTAGGCCAGGCTGTAGCATTGCATATTGAGGGTGACCGCTGCCAGGTTTTGAATTGCAGGATTAAAGGCAATCAGGATACTGCATATCTGGCAGGTGAAGGCAGCCGGCAATATTTTAAAAATTGCTTGATCGAAGGTACAACTGATTTTATCTTTGGGGAAGCAACCGTGATCTTCGAAGCATGTGAAATTCACAGCAAAAGCAATTCATACATAACAGCAGCAAGCACCCCCGAACATATCAAATATGGCTTTGTTTTTATGAATTGCAGGCTAACTGCACCAAAAAATGTTGATGGTGTGTTGTTGGGACGTCCATGGCGTGATTATGCGAAGGTGGTTTTTTTAAACTGTGAAATGGGCTGCCACATAGCCCCTGAAGGCTGGTCAAACTGGTCAAACACGAATCGGGACCAAACTGCTTTTTATGCCGAATATGGCAATACCGGTAATGGGGCTGATACTTCTGAGCGTGTACCATGGTCGAACTTATTATCAAAAGGGCAAGCGAAAAAGTACACCATCGATCATATATACACAAATAATAATTTGAAAAGCTGGGTGCCTTCTCTTCGATAAATATACATTTTGTATGTTGAACTTAATTATTGAGTTGGGTGTTTTATAAGGACAAGTGTTTTCTTAACATTTTTAAACTTGTTCTATGGCGCGTAAATCAAGGTTGAAAAAAGAATTGGGCTTATTTGACGTGTTTGCCATCAGTACCGGTGCCATGTTCAGTTCCGGCTTTTTCCTTTTGCCCGGATTAGCTTCACAATATACCGGTCCGTCTGTTTTTTTAGCATATCTGGTTTCAGGACTGCTCATTTTGCCTGCTATGTTCAGTATTGCTGAAATCTCTACAGCGCTTCCACGTGCGGGAGGTGCTTATTTCTTTCTTGACAGGAGCCTTGGTCCATTAATGGGAACCATTGGCGGGCTTGGTACTTATTTATCGTTGGTGTTTAAAACAGCATTTGCCATTATTGGTATCGGAGCTTATGCATCTATCTTTTGGGATGTGCCTGTCCGAATTGTTGCTGTATCTGCTACCATGGTTTTTACCGGGCTTAACCTTGTAGGCGCTAAAAAAACATCCGGGTTGCAAAGTTTTTTCATTATTGTATTATTGGTAGTATTGGGTGGTTTTATTATTGACGGGCTTTATAATATTTTTTTTACCGAAAGGTTTAACACACCCGCATTAAACGAACACCTTACACCTTTTCTTACTGACGGGCTTGAAGGGCTTATCATCACAGCAGGGTTTGTTTTTGTTTCGTACCTGGGGCTTACAAAAGTTGCCAGTGTTGCTGAAGAAATAAAAAAACCCGAGCGGAACATTCCTTTGGGGATGCTACTGTCACTCAGCGTCACCAGTATTATTTATTTTCTGGGGGTTTTTATCATGGTGAGCATCATCGAGCCTTCCGATTTTGTCAATGATTTAGCCCCGGCAGCTACCGCAGTAAAAGAACTTTTCAGGTGGTTGCCTGGCGAAACCGGCACATACCTTATGGTAGGAGCTGCCATGGCTGCATTTGCATCAACCGGAAATGCCGGTATTCTTTCTTCATCTAGATATCCGTTTGCAATGGCACGCGATAATCTGTTTCCATTAAGGTTTGCCAAAGTTGGAAAATCAGGCACCCCTGTAATTTCTATATTATTTACTACTGCATTGATCCTTGTGTTTATCTTATTTATCTCTGCCGAGGGCATTGCAAAATTGGCCAGTGCCTTTCAGCTGTTTATTTTTATGCTTATCAACCTGGCTGTTATTGTTTTCCGTAAAAGTAAAATTGAATCATACGATCCCGGTTATCGCTCGCCATTATACCCGTGGATGCAAATTGCCGGTATTTTTATATCGTTTATGCTAATTATTTACATGGGGTGGACGGCTGTTTTATTTAGTTTGTTTATCGTTGTACTTTCCTTTGCATGGTACTATTATTTTGCCCGCGAAAAAGTAAAGCGTGAGGGGGCTATTTTTCATTGGTTTGCTTTGCTGGGCAAGCACCAGTATGCCGATATCGAAAGCGAATTTATGGAAATATTAAAAGAAAAAGGACTGCGCCGTGGCGACCCATTTGACGAAACGGTAATGCGTGCCCGTATTTCAAGATTCAAAGAACATGTAAATTTCGAACAGGTGGTTGAGCATGTTGCCTCGGTTTATTCGGTTGAGCAACATGTCTCGGCAAAAAGTCTGGCTGGTGAGTTTTACTCTATTTCCCCTATTGAACCGGCATTGATTATCCCTGAAGTGTCGATTTTATATGCCAAGGACAGTGGGGTCGATCATCCATCGTTGCATATTGTGCTTGTTGATGGAAAAGGAGTGCGTAAACCGGTAAGTAAAGGTGCCATTTCTTCTGAAGACTATATTCGTGTTTTATTTTTCCTTGTTAACCCCGAGGCTGAGGCAAGGCAACAGTTAAGAATGCTGTCGAGGCTTACGGACATTGTTGAGCGTGAAAATTTTGTAAATGAATTGATTGACAAAGATAACGAACGCGAGACTAAAGAGTTTTTGCTGCATAACGAACGGTATATATCTGTACATTTAACACAAAATACAGCTCAGTATGAATTGGTAGGAAAAAAACTGATGGAAGTGATTTTACCCCCTGATGTACTTGTGGCCATTATTGAACGTGATGGTGTGTCAATAACACCAAAGGGGCATACTGAATTACTGGAAAATGATATTCTGACAATTATTGGTGAACCAAAATCTATTTCCCAGTTGATTAAAAAATATTTAGAGGTTTAAAAATTATTTATTCCTGATACGCTCCCCTATATGTCTTCAATAACAAGAATTCCCTGCTCATTTATGCATCCTTATAAAGTGTGGATAATGTAACTTTCTATTGAAATTGTGTAACAGTTTGTAATACTGAATGGTGTAACTTTATAATAAATTGATATTTAAATTATAAAAAAACATTTTCACACTAAAATAGGATTAAAGATGAAAAACTCACTAAAGTTAAAATTTAAAATTGTTGTATTAAATTGTCTGGTTATTTTACTTTCCGGTACCACAATTTATGCACAGCAAACAGACAATGTTGTATTTAAACAAGCTAACAATGCCTGGGAAAATGCTAAAATGATGCAAGCAGATGTTCTCTCTCCCATTGAATATGAAAAGGGGATAGATTATTATCAAAGAGCAGAGAAAAAATTCGATAAAGAAAAGGGAATTGAAAAAATTGAGGAACACCTGAATGAGGCGGTTAAATATTTTAACCGATCAGCTGATTTTAGCGCCACCGCAAAAATGGTATTTACAGATGCATTGAATGCCCGTGAAGATGCTCTATCGTCTGGTGCTAACATGTATGCTAAAGAATTGTGGTTGGAAGCAGAAAAACAATTCAGGGATGCTGCTGAGCAATTGGAAAAGGGAGATAAAGACGATGCTTACGAAGAATCAGCTAAAGCTGTTGCGATTTATCGGAAAGCCGAACTATCAGCCATAAAAACAGATTTGCTGGATGAAACCCGTGCATTATTGAAAAAAGCTGATGATATGGATGTAGATAACAAAGCTCCAAAAACACTTGAAAGGGCTAAAAAATTGTTGGCTGAAACCGAAAAAGAACTGGAAACAAACCGCTATGATATGGATTATCCCCGGATTTTAGCAAAACAAGCTAAGTATGAAGCTAATCATGCTATTTTCCTGTATAATATGATAAAAACAATTGAGAATAAAGACCAGGAACTGGAAGATGTTATTCTAAATTTAGAAACTCCGGTTATTGCAATTGCCGAAGCAAGTGGTTTTGTAGCTCAATTTGATCAGGGTTTTGATAAACCTAAAGATGAAATATTAAGTTATCTGTCAGGCATACAAGAAGAAAACCTTTTTCTCAGTACAAAAAATACTGAACAAAATTATTTGATATCGCAAAAGGATGAAAATATCAGTGTTTTGAAGAAAGAAAGAGATGCGCTTAATAGTGAATTTAATACAGAAATTGGAAAGCGTACAGCTGAGATGAACAATAAAATGCAGAAAATTGAAGATGAAAAAGCCCTGCTTTCAAAAAAAGTAAATTATCAGGCTGAAATTAATATGAAGTATAAGCAGGTTGAACAGCTGTTCGAACGCAATGAAGCATCAGTGCTCCGTTCGGGTAACGATATAATTATCAGGATGCAAGGATTTGGTTTCGATGTAGGGAAATCTAACATTAAACCCGAATATTTTAAATTGTTAACAAAAGTTCAGGATGCCATTGGTACTTTTCCCGACAGCAAAGTTATTGTGGAAGGATATACCGACTCATTTGGTGGCGACGCTTCAAATTTAAAACTGTCACAAGATCGCTCTGATGCCGTAACTACTTACTTGAAAGCAAACATGACTAAACTTAACAATGTCAATATTAACTCGATCGGGCATGGTGAAAACAACCCCATTGCTAATAATGAAACAGCTGACGGACGTAGTAAAAACCGTCGCATCGATATTATTATTAAAAATGATGATGGGTTTTTAACACAGGCATCACAATAATAAACATACGTTAGATATTTTAAATAAAGGCTGGTTATTTTTTTTTAGGATAACCAGCCTTTGTTATTCAAGTTTTTTTCGATAAAAAAATGTTGAGAAGGGATTGAAGCATTGCCAATAAAAATTATTTATCTTTGATTTTACTTCTAAGTAATTAAAACTGATACAAATGAAGAAAATCTTATCATTTTTGGGTGTATTTGTTGTTACTTCGGCTTTAATGTTTTCGTGTATCGAAATTGAAGAGGATTCGTTTGATGAGTCTTTGCTAGTTGGTAAATGGAAATCCGGAGAATTGTTTTACAAGTATAATTATGACGGGACCGGTGCAACATGGGACGAATCTGATGATGTTACAGAATCAGAAGCCCAGGAGTTTACCTGGACTCTTGTTGAAGCAGAATTAACCCATATTCATGTCTTGGAAATGGGAGGTACAGTGCCTAAAGTGTACACTGTTACAAAATTAACCGAAACGGCACTGGAATATGAAGACAGTTTCGGTACAAAATTTTCATTTTCAAAAGTGACAGTTTCAAATTCTCCATAAAAGGATATTTGTATGCGAAGGGCTTTTAAGATATTGTCAATAACAGTAGCATCGTTGCTTGTTGTTTTTTTGTTTGCCGTAAGCATAGCTATTTGGGTTGTTTTTACGCCCGGGAAGCTTACACCAATTGTGCGCAACCAGGCTGAAAAAATACTTTCCTGCCAAAGTCAAATCGGCGAGGTTGAACTCACTTTTTTCAGCACATTTCCACAATTCGGGCTAAAGGTTTCAGATTTTGCTTTGATAAACCCAACACCCGGGGCACAGAGCGATACACTGGTTGCAGCAAAGCAATTACTGGCTGTTGTTGATATTAATGCCTGGCGAAAGGACCAAAAAATTCAAGTAAATAAATTGAATGTTGTTGGTGGGGTGGCCAATGTCTTTGTCGATTCTTTAGGGAATGCCAATTACAACATATATAGTACAAGCCCTGGTACACCCGGCGATGTTGGCAATACTGAATCACCCATTATTGTCATCGACGGGATCAGCATTGAAAATACCAACATTACTTACACTGACCATGCAGAAAAGCTTTACGCCGACATTCTAAATTTTAATGCTGACATAAGTGGTTCGTTGGAAAAAAGCATTGTTCACAGCGATGTAAAAATCCATTATAGCATCATTTCATTTGCTTATGCCAATGAACAATATCTGCAAAGCTCTCCCGTGCAAATACGGATGTTGTCCGATTTTGCTATTGTAAAGCAGCAATTGTTAATCGATAATTTGGAAGGTTTGGTCAATAATGCCGATTTACAATTGAGCGGATCTATTGCATACAATTCGAATAATGGTGATACATCTTTCGGACTTTCATATAAGCTTCATACGTCACCGCTTTCAAAAGTACTTGAACTCGTGCCTCCTTCGCTTCAATTGTATTACGAAGATATCGAAGCCGATGGCATGGTTGCCTCGTCAGGAAGTGTTGTTGGTACATACAATCAAAATGAGATGCCGCTGGTTGAGATGGGCATTAAAATCGAAAACGGAACCCTGGGTTATGCCGGTGTGCCTTTAAAACTACACAATGTTTCCGGCAATGTTATTTTCAAATCCGATTTACTTACCGATGCTTCAACCTCATTGAAAATTAACAGTTTTGTCGCAACAACCCCGCAGTCGCGAATAAGTACAAAAGGGATGGTTACAAAACTTTTTTCTGATATTCACCTCGATTTGCAAACCAATGTCAACCTTTCATTAGAAGAATTCATGCCCTTTATCCCCGACAGCATGAAATTAAAGATGAAAGGGAATGCCAGCGGTCAAGTTGCCTCTGTTTTTACTATGTCGCAGGTAGAAGAATTGGAGTTCGACATAATGCAGCTACAGGGCAATGTTTTACTTACAAAAATTGATGCAATTTACGATAGCATTTCATTAACAACAGACCATACAAGTATCGATTTCTCAATGCCCAATAGCTCACCCCAATCGGCAAATACAGGATTTGCATTGGCACGTATATCAAGCAGGGAAATTAAATCGAACATGCCCGATAGTTTTAATGTCATGCTTCAAAATGCTTCGGTTAATGTTGAATTTTCCGATATAAGTGACACAACACGTATCCCCGATGCAATTTGCTCGTTCAAAATCGATTCATTGTCAACATCAATTGACACAATGGCTATGGCTATGTCAAAGCCAATTGGAAGGATGATGGTGTCGCCGGGAGTTGATGACGCCGGAGTTTTTAATATTGACCTCCTGTTGAGCAGCGATAAAATGTTGGGGCAAATGGGACAAAATTTCACCAACATCGCTAAGATGAAAGTTGACACCCACATTTTATACGATAGCGGACAGGAAGATATTTTTCAGCAGTGGCAACCTGAAGGTTTTTTAAACCTGCAGGATGGCTACATAGCAATTGATGGGTATTCTTATCCATTCAATATACCATCAATAAAGCTTGATTTTACTCCCGAAACCTTTAATATTGAAGAAAGCAGTTTTATTCTCGATAAGTCCGATTTTCAACTTTCGGGCACATTAAAAAATGTTTTATCGTATTTCAAGGGTGATTCAATACTACGTGGAAATTTCGATTTTACCTCAGGCACAACAGATTTAACACAGTTGATGAACCTCACCAGTGGCATTGGGTACGAAGAAGAGA
>JASMTI010000220.1:0-1473 GCA_041694375.1 Bacteroidales bacterium
AATCACGACACTATCTTTCACCTGTGGTGTAAAATCCACTACATCCAAGGCACCCCGGGAAAGCTTAAGCGTTCCGTCAATAATTATATTATCGGTTCCAGTTAAACTTACTTTATAATATTGCCCCGGAGTATCGTGCCTATCTTTGAAAATATGAAGTCCGGGCAATGTAACTGGAGAGCCCGTTGTATTATTTATTGCACCGTTTTGTGCACCATAAAAAAGCAAATTCCCTGATTGGGTATAGGTTCCTGCAATGTTAAAGTTTCCACCTATGGAAACAGAATGCCCGCGATCATTAAAAGTCGTCCCGGAGCTTATAGTTAAATTATTCAATACATCAAAATCAGTAGACCATGAAGCATCATAGGCACCACCATACCAATCTGTGAGCTGAACATCCGGGGTTGAACCTAAAACAGCCAAATTATACAAAGGAATTGTACTGTAAATGTCAAAAGCTTCAGTTCCGCTTAACCCGGCGACCTCTATAGTACCTCCAGTTACATGGTAATTTCCTTCCACAATTTCAAGCCTTATTCCACTCACCCAGCCGTTTGCTGCATTAGCATTGCTAAAACGCATTGTTCCTCCTGACATGTTAAATACAAAATCTGTATTCAGGTTAGATGGTTGCACACCTGAATTATTTCCGATATGCAAAACTGCCGAACTATTATCATCCCCTGGTGCATCAAAAAAATGAACCAACCCACCAGATTGGGAATACGATAATTTACCCGCATCATTATAGGGTCGGAGCTGGGTTAAATTTAGTGTGCCACCTATGACTTGAAATTGAGGGGTTCCCCCATTTGTTGCATAATAAATTCCATTAGTGCCGGCAGGAGTGGTCAAAGTTCCTGCTGCAACTTTTAATTTCCCATAAATCGTAAGCCCATTCCAAACGCCGGTTGAAGCCGAAGTTGTCACGCTCGCCCCGTTCACGATCAATTGCCCTGTCTCAGGTATCGTAAACTCATTAGGAGCATTCCCATCAATATTTTCTCCTAACCGATCAATAACAATATTCGAGCCCAGCTCAAGCGTGCCGTTTTCAATAACAACTGGTAAACGCTGCCAACCAGCAGAACCGTCGGTGCCATCAACTCCGGAATAATTTGCAGCCGCAACAGGTCCAAAAAGATTAAAATTGGTATTTAGATCGGCATTAACACTTAACTTAAAAGTCTTGTCGGTGCCTTTGTCAATAAAAAGCCGATACAAATCGGTCGGGCCATTACTGACCAACACATTATCGGTTGCACCCATGAATTTTAATTTCACCGCACCATTGACAGCTTCCGCATATTGAGCAGAATTACTAAAATCAACAGTCCCTTCATTGGTGAAATCACCATACACGTTAAGCCAGTGAAACGCATTACCAGTTCCCACCGTAATGCCCCCGGCAGATTCAACCTAAATTGAGCGATTTGCAGAAAAAAAAACAAAAGATAGCTTGTTTATTAC
>JASMTI010000221.1:0-12589 GCA_041694375.1 Bacteroidales bacterium
GAAGCCCTAATTTCCTGAAGGGGAATTGAGTAACAACAGAATTTGAAGATTTGTACATTTAATGAAAAAAAAATGAACGACAATAACAATAACTCAGCAACCCAAGCCCCCCCTTCAGGGGGTTGGGGGGTAGGTAAGTTACTTCGAAAAAACATAGCAACCCTAACTCCCTACTCCTCTGCCCGCGACGAGTTTAGCGGCAGTGCGTCGGTATTTCTCGATGCCAATGAAAATCCATACGACACGGGCTACAACCGCTACCCCGACCCTTACCAAATGGAGGTAAAAAAGCGTATTGCTGAAATCAAAGGGGTTGAACCCAACCAAATTTTTTTGGGCAATGGCAGCGATGAACCCATCGACTTGCTCTTTCGGGCTTTTTGTAACCCAGGGGTTGACAATGTAATGGCCATTGAGCCATCGTACGGCATGTACACCGTATCGGCCGGAATTAACGATGTGGAAGTCAAAAAAGTGCTGCTCACCGAAAACTTTGAGCTTGACAGCCAAAAGCTGCTCAATGCAGCAAACGAAAAAACAAAGCTGGTTTTTCTGTGTTCACCCAACAACCCATCGGGGAACCTGCTCAGCAAAACCGAGATATTCAACATCCTGAACAACTTTAGTGGGCTGGTAGTGGTAGATGAGGCATACATTGACTTCGCGCCCGGCGAAAGCCTTTTGCCCGAGATTAACCATTATCCCAACCTCGTGGTTTTGCAAACATTCTCAAAAGCCTGGGGACTTGCCGGCATACGCCTGGGAATGGCTTTTGCATCGCCCGAAATCATTGGTGTCCTGAATAAAATCAAATACCCATACAACATCAACCAACTCACCCAGCAAAGGGTAATGCAATCGTTACAAAATATTGAAGAGAAAGAAACATGGGTGAAAACCATCATTGCCGAACGTGAAAAATTGGCTAAAGAGCTTAAAAAGTTGACCTTTGTACAAAAAGTGTATCCCAGTAATGCCAACTTTTTATTGGTAAAAATGGATGGTGCCCGCGAAAAATTTGAATACCTGATGAACGAAGGCGTGATTGTGCGCGACCGCTCAAAAGTTGCCCTATGCGAAAACAGCCTGCGCATAACAGTGGGAAGTAAGGAGGAAAATAGGGAGTTGATAGAAAAAATCACCTCCAGCCCCCTAAAGGGGACTTAAGGAACTACAAGATTCGAAAAATATGTATTTTTAAAGTTGAAATAAATGAACGACAATAACAATAAAGCAGACACCCAAAATTCCCCCTTTAGGGGGTTAGGGGGTCGGGGGGTTTTATTCATCGACCGTGACGGAACCCTGGTAATTGAACCACCGCTTGACTACCAGCTCGACAGCCTCGAAAAACTTGAGTTTTACCCGGGCGTGTTCCGCAATATGCATTTTATTGCCAAAAACCTCGACTATGAATTGGTTATGGTCACAAACCAGGACGGATTGGGAACTGAATCATTCCCAGAGGAAACCTTTTGGCCGGCGCACAATAAAATATTGAAAACTTTCGAGGGCGAAGGCGTGGTATTCAATGACATCCTCATCGACCGTAGTTTCCCGGCCGACAATGCACCTACCCGCAAGCCGCGTACCGGCATGATGGAAAAATACATGGGAAGCAGTTACAACATGGACAAAAGTTACGTAATAGGCGACCGTGTTACCGATATTGAGCTGGCCAAAAACCTGGGCTGCAAAGCTATTTGGCTCAGCAACGAACCCGATGAATTGCTCAAGGCCAAAGGGTTGCTCGATGTTTGTGTGCTCAAAACAACCAATTGGGACGAGGTATATGCCGAAGTCGCCAAAACAGACCGCACAACCACCGTAAAACGCACAACAAAAGAAACCGACATTGATATTTGGCTCGATCTTGATGGTACGGGCAAAACCGAAATATCTACCGGTCTGGGGTTCTTCGACCACATGCTGGAACAAATTGGGCGCCACTCGGGCATTGACCTGAAAGTGATAGTCAAAGGCGACCTCGAAGTAGATGAACACCACACCATAGAAGATACTGCTTTGGCATTGGGTGAAGCATTTTTGAAATCTTTAGGCAATAAGCGCGGAATTGAGCGTTACGGTTTTTGCCTGCCCATGGATGAAAGCCTCATTCAAGTAGCACTCGATTTTGGTGGCCGCCCATGGCTGGTATGGGATGCCGAATTTAAACGCGAACGGGTTGGCGATATGCCCACCGAAATGTTCCTGCACTTTTTTAAATCGTTCAGCGATGCTGCTAAGTGCAACCTCAATATCAAAGCCGAAGGCCAAAATGAACACCATAAAATTGAGGGCATATTTAAAGCCCTGGCAAAAGCCATCAAAATGGCAATTAAAAAAGATGTGTTTAACTTTGAGCTGCCCAGTACTAAAGGGGTACTTTAACCACTAAGGACACGAAGGCTTTCACTGAGTAACACAAAGCAATATGGACAGAGAAGATATTTTCAAAATAGTATTAGATTGTGCTTTTAAAGTGCATACCGTTTTAGGACCAGGCTTATTAGAAAGTGCTTATGAAGAATGTCTTTTTTATGAACTTAAGAAAGCTGGGGTGAGAGTAGAAAAGCAAAAAGCATTGCCTTTAGTTTATGAAGATATTAAGTTAAATGTAGGATACAGAATTGATTTATTTGTTGAAAATAAATAATCATTGAATTAAAAGCTGTTGATGAGTTAAATGATGTACATCTTGCTCAAATTTTAACCTATTTAAAGCTGTCAAAATGCAAGCTAGGACTATTGATAAACTTTAATGTTAAACATTTGAAAGACGGAATAAGAAGAGTTATTTATTAATAAACCATTGTGTGCTTTGTGTTGTACTTAGTGCACCTTCGTGGTTAATAAGAAACACATGAAACGAATACAACCGAAAACCGAACCAAAAAACACAGCAATTTTGTTGCTGCACTGTCCCGACAAGCAAGGCTTGTTGGCGTTGGTTACAGAATTCATCAATAAAAACAACGGGAACATCCTTTATCTTGACCAACATGTCGATCGTGAAGAAAAACTGTTCTATATGCGGGTTGAGTGGCAACTGGACAATTTTACCATTCCGAAAGAAAAAGTATCGGATTACTTCGATACACTTCTTGCACAAAAATATGAAATGAACTACGAAATTCATTTTTCGGAAGAAAAACCCCGTATGGCTATTTTCGTATCAAAAATGTCACACTGCTTGTTCGACCTTTTGGCTCGGTACACAGCCGGCGAGTGGGATGTTGAGATACCGCTCATTATCAGCAATCACCCCGACATGAAACCCGTTGCCGATGGCTTTGGAATTGAGTATCACCATTTTGTTATTAACAAAGAAAACAAAGCCGAACAGGAAGCAAAAGAGTTGGCATTGTTAAAAGAACACAATATCGATTTTATTGTGCTGGCACGTTACATGCAAATTATAAGCGACGATTTTATTGCTCACTATCCGCATAAAATTATCAACATACACCATTCGTTTTTGCCGGCATTTGTGGGCGCAAAACCATACCATGCAGCGCACGAGCGGGGTGTAAAAATCATTGGGGCAACCAGCCATTACGTCACCCCCGAGCTCGACGCGGGGCCAATTATCAAACAGGATGTAGCCCGCATCAGTCATAAAGACACGGTGAAAGACCTCGTTGCCAAAGGCCGCGACCTCGAAAAAATTGTGCTGTCGAAAGCCGTGAACAAACATATCGACCATAAAATACTGGTTTATAATAACCGGACAGTGGTATTTAGTTGATAACCACAAACAAATTTTATACTTTTACATAAAATCATAATATATATGCATACAATTCAACTCAAAGTTAAAAATTCAGCTTACGAAAAGCTCTTAAAGCTTTTAAGTAATTTTTCGAATGATGAAATTGAAATATTGCATAAATCTCCTCAATTTCAAAAGGATAAAGCCTACTTACAAAAAGAACTTGATGAAATTGAATCAGGCAATGCGGATTTTTTTTCTCACACCGAGCTTGAATCACTTCTAAATCAAGCAATCAACAAGCATGGAGATAATTTATAAAAAATCGTTTGTTAAACGTCTTGAGAGGCAAGTCGAATACATTGCTGGCAATAATCCCCAAAACGCATTGAAGTTTAGAAATGAATTATTTGTAAAATTGAGAAAAATTTCAGAAAATCCGTATGCCTTTCGAAAATCAGTTTATTTCGATAAGAATGATATTCGAGACCTTGTTTTTAAAGGTTATACAATTGTCTTCAGAATCAATAAAAATAGAATTGAAGTTTTCGGATTCACTAAATATCAAAAAAAAACCAAATGATTAAAATGTTGAAAATTAACACTCTTTGCTTTTTTTTGGTTTTTTGTACAATTGTTTTTACAAAAGTTGATGCACAAGAAATTCAACAGCAAGTACCCGATGATTACGGCTACATTGTTGAGTTGGGGCAAACTGTTCCTGATTTTGACCTTGTTTTGCCCGATGGAACAACAACAAGCATAAAATCGTTACGTGGCAAAGTGGTGATGCTACAGTTTACCGCCAGCTGGTGCGGTGTATGCCGCAGCGAAATGCCACATATTGAAAACGAAATCTGGCAAAAACACAAAAACAATTATGATTTCGCATTATACGGCATCGATCTGAAAGAACCTGCTAAAAAAGTAATCAAATTTCAAAAACAAACAGGTGTCACCTATCCCATCGCACTCGATTTGGACGGAAGTATTTTTTATACTTTTGCGGAACAAGGTGCTGGCGTAACACGCAATGTAATTATCGACAAAGAAGGCAAGATTGTTTTCATGACACGGCTTTTTAAAGAAGAAGAGTTTGAGGAGATGAAGAAGGTGATAAACCTATTGTTAAAGCAATGAGGAAAAAGTGCATAAGTTCATTTGTGTATAAGTTCATAAGAACAATAAAGCAAAAGACAAGTTGCAAGGAAATTTATAAAAGAGAACTAAACAACCACTAAAACTAGAAACTATGAAAACATATAGAGAATTTATTGCATGGCAAAAAGCAATGAGTTTTGTTACTTCGGTTTATAAACTTACCAGAATATTTCCTAATGAAGAACTTTTTGGTTTGACTTCACAACTTAGGAGAGCTGCTGTATCTATCCCCAGTAATTTTGCCGAAGGATTTGGGCGAAATGGCAACAATGAATTCCTTCGTTTTGTCAGAATTTCCATAGGTTCTCTATATGAATGTCAAACCCAACTTGAGATTGCAATGAATATTGAATATATAACGGAGGAACAATTTCAAGAAAGATATAACAATTCACGCGAAGTAGAAGCACTCCTTCGTGGCTTAGAAACAAAATTACAGAACAACAAAATAAAGTGAACTCACTAAGCTGCATTCAGTTCCTTATGAACTCATGCACTTTTAATCTTATGCACTTATGAACATAGCCATCATCAAATACAACGCAGGCAACATCGAATCAGTCAATAATGCCCTGATGCGCTTAGGTGTTAAAGCTGAAATCACTGCCGATCCCGAGAAAATTCGTGCTGCCGACAAAGTGATATTTCCAGGCGTGGGCGAAGCAAGTACGACTATGGCTTACCTGAAAAAGCACAAACTTGACAAATTGATTCGTAGTTTGAAGCAACCCGTTCTGGGTATTTGTCTTGGCCAGCAACTAATGTGTTCGCATTCCGAAGAGGGGGATGTAGAGTGCCTTGGCATTTTCGACGAGAAGGTAAAACGTTTCAAACCCGAACCGGGACAGGAATACATTACAAAAGTCCCGCATATGGGCTGGAACAGCATCCACGATGTAAACAGTGCTATTATGTCGCCCGATATCGAAGGCGAGTTTGTTTACTTTGTGCACTCGTACTATGTTGAAGTGGGTGAACACACCGCCGCCACATGTAATTACATCAACCCGTTTAGCGCGGCGTTGCACAGGGATAACTTTTATGCCACCCAGTTTCACCCCGAAAAAAGCCAAAAAGTGGGCGAACGGATACTGGAGAATTTTATTAATCTATAGTGCATGAGTGCAAAGTGCATAGGTGCATAAGCATCTGAAGTTAAAATACCACTCATGAACTTATGAACACATAGACTTATGAACTCAAAAATAACAATCATACCGGCCATCGACCTTATCGATGCCAAGTGTGTACGCCTGTCGCAGGGCGACTATAACCAAAAAACCGTGTACAACGAAAACCCGCTCGAAGTGGCCAAAATGTTCGAAGATGCAGGAATTAAACGCCTGCACCTGGTCGACCTCGACGGGGCTAAAGCACAACACATTGTAAATTTTAAAGTACTTGAAACCATTGCATCGAAAACCAACCTGGTTATCGACTTTGGTGGCGGACTAAAAAGTGACGATGACTTGCGCATAGCTTTTGATAGTGGCGCAACGATGATAACAGGCGGCAGCATTGCCGTGAAAAATCGTTCGACTTTTGAAAGCTGGATAGCAAAATATGGAGCCGGAAAAATCATATTAGGCGCCGATGCCAAAAATGGCAAAATTGCGGTAAGCGGCTGGCAGGAGGATTCCAATGAAGAGATTATACCCTTCATAAAATCATACACCGAAAAAGGGATATCAAAAGTTATATCTACTGACATAGCCCGCGATGGAATGCTTACCGGTCCCAGCATCGATTTGTACAAAGAAATCATGGCTAAATTCACCTCGCTCGAACTAATCGCCAGTGGCGGTATTGCTACCATGAAAGACATATACGAGTTGAACGAAATGGGCGTACCGGGCGTAATTACAGGTAAGGCCATTTACGAAAACCGGATATCATTGAAAGAAATTGAAGATTTCTGTAAATAATTAACCTTTTGGGGCTAATTAATTAAATTTAACCTCTTTAGGCTAATTTTGCAGTTATTAGCCACTTTGGGTTAATTTTTACAATATAGAAGATAATAGAAAAATAAACCTGCATTGTGTCCTTAGTGAATTGAAAATCAGCGAAGCTAAAATCCTTCGTGGCCTTTGTGGTTAAATTAATTAGAATATGCTTGCAAAACGAATCATACCCTGCCTCGATATAAAAGACGGACAAACCGTTAAAGGCATTAACTTTGTTGGAATTAAAGCTGTAGGCGACCCTGTTGAGCTGGGCGCCATGTACGCCGAACAGGGAGCCGACGAACTGGTGTTTCTCGACATTACAGCCACGCACGAAAAACGCAAAACCCTTGTGGAATTGGTAAAACGCATTGCCCGCGAAATCAACATCCCCTTTACCGTGGGCGGAGGCATAAGTGAGCTGAAGGATGCCGATGCTTTGCTCAGTGCCGGGGCCGACAAAGTTTCCATTAACTCATCGGCAGTGCGAAACCCAAAGCTGATTGACGATATGGCACTCAATTTCGGGACACAATTCGTTGTGGTTGCCATCGATGCTAAAAACTACGACGGCCACTGGAAAGTTACCGTTAACGGTGGCCGCATCCCCACCGACAAAGAATTGTTTAGTTGGGCAAAAGAAGCCGAAAGCCGCGGTGCAGGCGAAATACTGTTTACAAGCATGGACCACGACGGCACAAAAAACGGCTTTGCCAATGCCGAACTGGCACGTATGGCCGAAATGCTAAAAATTCCGATTATAGCCTCGGGCGGTGCCGGAAACATGGAACATTTTGTTGATGTGTTCACTAAAGGCAAGGCTGATGCCGGACTGGCAGCCAGTATTTTTCATTATAAAGAAATTGCCATCCCCGATTTAAAAAACTTTTTAAATCAAAAAGGGATTCCGGTAAGAAGGTAGCATGGACAAACAGGGCATTATATACAAAAACGGGGACTTTCTCAATTCATCACAACTCGACAACAAACAATGTGACGGAATAAACATCTACGAAGTACTGAGAATTATTGATGGAAAGCCATTGTTTTTTGATGAGCATTTTGAACGCCTGAAAAACTCGTGCAATAAAATATCACGAACCTGCCCGATTGGTTATACCGGGCTGTATCAAATATTACTCGAGCTATCGAAAAAGAACAACCGCCAAACCGGCAATATAAAGATTGAAGTCAGGTTCGAAAAAAATAACCACAACCTCATAATTCACTTTATACCCCATGCCTACCCAACTCCCGGGATGTACAAAAATGGTGTAAAGGTAGGGTTTTTAAATGCCGAGCGGCATCAGCCTGAAATAAAAACCGATCAGCCCGAAGTCCGCGACAAAGCAAATCAAATCATTCAAAACAACAATCTTTACGAAGTATTGCTCGTGAACCATGAGAATGAAATTACTGAAGGTAGCCGTTCCAATATATTTTTCATTTCGGGCAACAAACTTGTTACGCCCCCACTTAACCAGGTACTGAAGGGGATAACACTATGTAAAGTAATTGAAATTGCCCGGGAAAAAAACATCCCGTTAGAATTTAAAAACCTGAAATTAAACGAGCTTCAACAAGTAGAATCGATGTTTCTGACCGGCACATCACCCAAAATACTTCCCATTACACAAGCTGGAGATTATAAATTCAACGTGAACCATCCTTTATTAAAAGAAATCTCCAACGAATACGAAAAGGTAATCATTGGAGATTTAAAAAAAGGTAAATAAAGTTTATGGAAATGATATCCGATATTATTCTTAAAACCTGTAGCTCATTTTTACCCTTAAACGATTATTAAAAGCGTAATTTTCAAAAAAGCTGTTATCAGCACCGCCCATCATATCGGCCTGAACCGAAAAACAAAGACCTCCTGCTACGGTATAACTAACTTCAGGGTTAATGTAATATCCGTTGGTGTCAAAATTATAAATCCCCATTGCACTAACCGAAAGTCCATTATAAAAACCCCATTCAACATTTCCCATTGGAGCGTTTGTAAACAAATGGCGTAAATCAAAATCTTCGTAATCACCACCATCAATATTATAATCGTATATATATTGCATCATAATCCTAAGCGAACCATTATTCAATGCAATATTTTTATCTATTCCGCCCACTGCTTGCACATATCTTTCGGTGTTCACTTTATTATCTTCGGGAATAAAAAAAGCCGACTCTCCCCTGAAAACAAAGCCCCATGGCAGCATCAATACCATCTCGGCACCGATAACCTGCTGGCGCCGGTAGGTTTCAACCAACAACAACCCTTGCTCTAGCAAATCACCACGGCTCATGTCAGGAATATAACCGGGCAAATGATCGTAACCATTGTAATAACTTATTGCGAAGTCAGCAGCCGGCAACTGCTTTCTTACTCGCAAACCAAACTCACCACTTGCCAGTGTTCTATGTGGTTTGTTTTCCTGAATACTCAAAAGGTCAATATCGTTTAGCCGGGCTGGCAACCCCATCATTTTAGCAGAGGGGAACCAACGGCTATCCGTATTGGGCAAAACCCCGAATGAAGCAACCGGCGTATATACCACATCAATATCGGCCATGTTAACAAACCACTGTACCCGCATGGCATATACCCCGATGGTTTCATCATCGGTATCAAGCAGGTCGCTATAATCAACAGGGTTAATGTTGTTTACCGGATTAATCCCGTCGGTTGTCCCCCAGCTTATTATTTGTTTACCGATAGTAACATCAAGGCCACCGAAACGTTTCATTGCCCACAACTCATCGATCCAAAAACGCTTTCGCGATTCATCTGAAAGGTCTTCACGAAACTCGGTAGCAGCCTTCCATTTTATCGTGCTTTCACGTTTCGATGACATTTCAACATGCAGCAAACCTTCATTACGTCCATTAATTTTATTTTCTTTATCATTGAAATAACTGATATTGCTGTAGTGTATTTTCCCACCAAAATCGAAACGTTGCTGGGCTAAGCAAGCCAACGGGAAGAAGCTTAACAACAACATAAAAATCAAGAATCTAAGTTTATTCATAAGGCTCTATTTGTTTTCAAGGTTACGAATGGTGAAAATATCGGGGTCTAATCCCCTGTTAATTTGATAATTCCTAAATAAAAGAACCGTTGAAGTTCCTTTTTCCAGATCTTTCATTTCGTACCGGTGCGCACGCAGTTTACTTTTCTTGTCAACCACTTTAAAATCTGAGCACTTCAACTGCTTAACATGTTTATCATTCGTATTGTAATAATCCGTTTTTATCATCATACTGTTCGAAGTATCGATAAAGATTATCCGTTTAGCATATCCTGTTTCTTTAATTTTATCTTCAGAACTGTAGCAGGCTTCAATTACTTTAATTTCAGGACCGCCATCACCCGTTAAAGATTCAATTAGCTTATAAGTACTATTTTCGGTATTTTCATTCCCGATATCGGCATAGCTAAAATCGCTACCCATGAAACTGCTGCTTTTTTCATTCGATGATATACGCCGTGAACGCCTTAGCACAGGAAGATAAAGCCATTGGTCCTCATCCCCGCTACCTCTTTCGATTGAAAGAAAAGCGGTGCCTTCAATATCGGCAGGTGCATCAAAAACGATATACGAAGAAGAAAGTCCTTCATCATCTTCCATCGTGCTCCATCGTAGCTTCCGTTCACGCAGGTTTCCATTTTTTGAAAATAATTGCATGGTAAGCTCCACCTGCTGATCGTCAGCCTCCATCTGCTTTTCGTATTGTTCTATCCATTCACGTCCATTTTGACTAAATAAAGTCATTGTTAACATGAGTAGTGATAATGAGATTAATGTCTTCATAACTTTTTTATTTTTTTAGGTTGAACAAATTACTTTTATCTAATAGTATGGGAGATATGAATAAATCGCCGGCAAGGGCAGCGATGATAGCTGAAGCCGACATCAAGCCAAAGTCCATGATGAACTTACTGTTTGAAAATGCAAGAATACCAAATCCAAGTGCCAAAACAAGCGATGTGGTAGCAAGCGCCGACCCGGTTTTAATCAGGGTATTTCTAATGGCTTCATCATTCATAAGCCCGGAATATTTCTCACTTTTAAACCCGTAGAAAACATGAATCGTATCGTCTACAACAATCCCGATGGTTATGGCAGCAATAATAGATGTAGCCATATTTAGGCCAATACCGGCAATTCCCATTAACCCCATGAAGAAAACAACAGGAAAAACATTTGGAAATATGCTTAGGAGCCCGCCTTTTATGCCAAAAAGGAAAAACATCATAACCAATATAATCGCCAATGCCAGTATTATACTCCCTACCTGAGTACTTATCAGGTTATTATTAATATGCCCAAGCAACATTCCAAAGCCGGTAATCGTATATTCCGGAGCATTTACATGGTTGGCAAGATTCGTTAATTCAGTTATAAACTGCTCCTGCTCTACATTAGACATTTCTTTAGTGCGTACGGTTAAGCGGGCTTTCGAGTAATTTTCATCAACAAAAGAAAACAACTCGTCCCCTCCTGAAATTTCATAAAGAAAAAGATACTGCGCAACTTCTTCAGAAGTGGAAGGAATGCGGTAAAAATTCTCATCATCGGCATGTAGTGCCTTGTTGATCGTTTTCACCATAGTGTTTAACCCAAAAACCTTCAATACATTTTCGTTTTTCTTAATATCTCTTTGTAAATCTTCGATACGTTCAAGCATCTCAGGATTTTTAAATGTGCTTTCATTTCCGCTAAATATGAGTTCAAAAGAGTTAATCCCTGAGAGATTTTCATCAATAAAACAAATTGGTATAGGCGCATAAGTCGCTGTTAATATAGAGAAGAGCGCTACCTTTGTGGCGTGGAAAATAGAAAACAATATATAGGCGTGAATTCGATAGAGTTCAATAGATATTTTCAGACCGACGAGGATTGCTACCGTTATCTGTCTGCAATTAAATGGTCATCAGAAAGTCCGTACAAGTGCAAGAAATGCGGTCATACGAAATATGGGAAAGGTAAAAAGCCATATTCACGCCGTTGCGCAAAATGCAATTATGATGAAAGTCCAACGGCAGGAACGATGTTTGACAAAATCAAATTTTCATTACTAATAGCGTTTCATATATGCTTCAAAATCAGCACCAAAAAGAAAGGAATGTCATCTTTAGAATTGTCTGAAGAGTTTGGATTGCGGCAGAAAACAGTTTGGGAATTTAAGTGGAAAATCCAACAAGCAATGGCAAGCAGCCGTAAAAACAAATTGGGAGGCAAAGTCCAGGTTGATGAGTTTCTGATTGGCCAATACGAAGAAGGAAAAGCAGGACGTAGTGGAAACAGCAAAAAGAAGTTAGTGATTGTTGCCCTTGAAATTTTGGAGCAAAAGAGTGGTGTCGGGCGTGCTTATGCACAAGTAATTGACCGCGCTTCGAGCAAAGAATTCAGACCGTTTTTTGAGACTTATATCCGCAAGGATGCACACGTTATCACTGACATTTGGAAAGGGTATTTGCCATTAAAAAAGGATTATCCAAATTTGGAACAGATACCTTCGGACAAGGGAAAGGGTATGCAACAACTGCATATTCACATAATGAACATTCAGGGTTGGTTGCGAGGAATACACCACCATTGTTCGAGGGAACGGTTACAAGGTTATCTTGATGAGTATCATTTCCGGTATAACAGACGTGCAATGATGGGGTCAATCTTCGATTTACTCCTAAAAAAGATGGTTTTCAGCGAACCTAAACGATTAAATAAGAACAAATTAAAAACAGCGGTCTAACCGCCTATACCAA
>JASMTI010000222.1:0-2783 GCA_041694375.1 Bacteroidales bacterium
TTGGCGACCCTGTTTGGGCCAAAAAGCACTTGCCATTTGCAGGAGAAGCTTATTTGGGGCACTTGCGCTATGGCACATTTGGACGTAATTCGGTTGAATTTGTACACCCGGTTATGCGGCAAAACAACTGGCGCTCGCGAAATCTTGTGCTGGCCGGTAATTTTAATATGACCAATACCGATGAATTGTTTGAACGGCTGGTTGAGTTGGGGCAACACCCAAGTGCTTACACCGATACGGTTACAGTACTTGAAAAGGTTGGGCACTTTCTCGACCAGGAGAATGAGCTGCGCTTCAGGCAATATAAAAATGAAGGATATTCTAACAGGGAAATATCACCCCTTATTGAGCAAAACTTAGACGTGCAGCAAATACTTGAAAATGCCTCGCGCGACTGGGATGGTGGTTATGCAATTGCAGGTATGGTTGGCCATGGAGATTTGTTTGCCACGCGTGACCCGTGGGGGATACGTCCTGCATTCTACTATCACGATGATGAAGTTGTGGTTGTGGCTTCAGAACGGCCCGTAATTCAAACCGTAATGAATGTGAAGCACGACACTGTGCAAGAAATTGAACCGGGACAGGCAATTATTGTGAAAAAGGATGGTGAAATTTCAAAAGAAATCGTCCGGGTGCCCCATCATCGAAAATCATGTTCGTTTGAAAGGATATATTTTTCAAGGGGCAGCGACCGCGATATCTATCTTGAGCGTAAACAGCTTGGGCGTTTATTGTCGCCAACTATCCTCGAAAAAGTTAATTACAATTTTAATGATACTGTTTTTTCATATATTCCCAATACTGCCGAAACAGCTTTTTATGGCATGATGGAAGGTGTGAGGGAGCACTTGCTTGATTGGAAGAAAAAACAAATTAAAGCATTAAACGGTAACCTAACTGAAGAAAAAATTGCCGAAATTATAGCTGTTGAACCACGCACCGAAAAAATTGCCATTAAAGATGTGAAGCTGCGTACTTTTATTTCAGGCGACAGCGGGCGTAACGATTTAGTTGCACACGTTTATGATGTTACTTACGGGGTTGTAAAAAATAATGTTGATACCCTTGTGATTATTGACGATTCAATTGTTCGTGGAACTACTTTAAAGCAAAGTATCCTCAGGATACTCGACCGTTTGAATCCTAAGAAAATAATGATTGTGTCATCGGCACCACAAATCAGATATCCCGACTGCTACGGAATTGATATGGCCGAACTTGGCAAATTTGCTGCTTTTAACGCAGCGGTTGAATTATTAAAAGACAGCGGACAAACGAGTGTCCTTGAAGAAGTATATCAAAAGTGTAAAGCGCAACGCAATTTGCCTAAAGAAGAAATTGTGAACTACGTAAAGGAAATATATAAGCCTTTTACTGCTGAGCAAATCTCTTTTAAAATGGCCGAAATGCTGAAGCCCGATGATTGCCATGCAGATGTTGAGATTGTTTATCAAACCATTGAAAACCTGCATGCAGCATCGCCCGACCACACCGGCGATTGGTATTTCACAGGAAATTACCCTACACCGGGTGGAAATAAGGTTGTAAATACATCATTCTTAAATTATTACGAGGGGAAAGACGGCAGGGCGTATTGATTAATGATTTATAATCAGTGAATTATTGTCCTTGTTTGAAATGTATGTTTCAATATGCCTGTCTTTCTTGGCTTCGTAAATATCGGCTATGGTCAGTATGATGCCGGTTTCCTCCACGTTTCCAAAATGGTCGTTAACTGCTGTGCCAAATGTTTTCATCGTGGGTGAAAGGTTCATATAGGCATTAACCAAGGGCGGTATGTTTTCGCCGTAATCGCGTACTATTTTTGATAATGTTTTGTAGTCTTCTTTAAAATCACTGCCTGTATAGTGTTCGGTAATGCCAGTGAAGTCAATGTCGAGACGGTATTGCTGCTTTGGGTAAACCAGCTCTTCATTGTCAAAAAAGTGTTTCCGCATAAAATATAAAATGTGGTTGCGTGCGGTAACATTAAAATGTGTGTACATGGTAACCTTGCCAAAGAAATATTTTATTTCGGGGTGGTCAACCGTTAGTGCCCCTAAACCGTCCCAAAGGTTGTCGAGGGCAAACAATGCCTTTGCCCCTGCTTTGCTCGATTGGTATTCGGGCTGTACAAATGAGCGCCCCAGTTCCATGGTATGTGGCAGGTATTCTTCATTAAACTTGTCGGTAAAATGAAACATGCGGGCAGTAGCCAGGTTGGGCTCGCCATTATCGTCGTAACCAAGTTCGTTGCATAAAATATACCGGTAACCACCTAAGATTTCCTTGGCATCAGGATCCCATACAATTAGCTGTTTATATGGGACATTCGAAGTGTCGTATCCGTCAATGTCAACATCTTTACCGGTGCCACCACCTGCTTGCCTGAAAGTGATTTCACGCAAACGCCCAATCTCTTTCATAGTGTTTGGCGAATCATGCGCCGTTATAATGTATATTTTATTTCCCCCTTTATTGGTATCGCGCATGAACTTATTGTTTGTTAGTTCTTTTTCAATAAGTTCGGTTGGTATCTTTGATATAATTTCTTTCATACTATTAAAGCATTTATTTTCAATGGTATAGTATGGAACTCGCATGTGTTTTTATCATTATTTTGGATGTCAAAATTTTACATGCTCGTTTCATGATTACTTTTTTCAAAGAGTGCAAATATATAGTTAATTCCTCAAATCCGCAGATAAATAATTTTGTTTGAAAAATAATCATTTTTAGCTTTGAATAGGGGATTTCTCACCTATTAATTGAGGTTTTCT
>JASMTI010000223.1:0-6004 GCA_041694375.1 Bacteroidales bacterium
GTCTATCATATCTCGAAGCAAAATTAACAATAAACAACTGGACCTATGAGATCAAGATCATTATTATATATAGTTTCATTTACCGTCATCTTTCTGTTTTCGTGTAATTACAAATATCCGAAAGAAATAAGAAGCACGCTACAGTTTGCCGGAGATAACAAAACTGAACTTATTAAAGTTTTAGAACATTATGAGTCAACGGGAGAACAACAAAAGCTAAAGGCAGCATATTTCCTGATAGGGAATATGGAAGATCATTATTCTGTATTTAATTATAACTTGAATAACTATTTCGGATTATTGGATGATACAAGTAAAGAGTTGCTTAGTGATAAATTACCTGATAAACTTGATTCATTACGAAGATTTTACCCCATCAATAACTCTACTAATATTTTATCATATGATGCACAAGTGATAAAATCAGAATTTTTGATTAATAATATTGAACAAGCCTTTAAAGTGTGGAAGCTCCCATGGGCACAGCATGTAGGCTTTGACGATTTTTGTGAGTTTATTCTTCCTTATCGCATACATAATGAGCCCCTGAGTAATTGGAGGGAGCATTTCTATAATCAGTTTATTTCATTTGAAGATTCTGTAGATAATGCATTTGAACCTAAAGAAATTTTAAAAAAGTTAAGTGATTATTTATTTAATACATGGAACCATCTTGAAAATTTTTCTACTAATGGTTTATTTCCTGACTTGATAAAAATGCAGAAATATAATGGAGGTATATGTGAACATCGCTATTTTTTATTCGTTGGAATGTGCCGGAGTATTGGGATACCCATGACTATTGAATCAACAATACAATGGTCAACTGATGCTGGCGGTCACTCCTGGAATGTGTTTGTTGATAAAGATGGCACCTATAGACCAGTAAATGGGGCAGAAGACAATTTTAAATATTTTGAAAAGAACCTTGTTCCTCTGGGCGATGGAAGTAACACATGTACTAAAATCTTTCGTGAAACTTTTGCAGAACAAAAGTCATCCTTGCCTTTTCTTGTTAAAAATATTGAATTATTACCAACTTATTTTCAAAACAAGCATCTTATTGATGTTACTGGCAACTATGATATTCCTAAAACAGATTGGGTTATAAATTTTGATGAAAAAAAATTAGAAAATCAAATTGTATATTTAAAATCATACGGTTATGGCTTCAATCAAAAGTTTGTAACATGGTCCAAAGTTGAAAATGGACAAGCACATTTTAAAGATCTTGGGTTACCTGTTTTTTATACTCCAGTAATAATTGAAGATGGCGAAGAAATACCCCTAAACAAATCGATAAGATTAACTGTGGACGAACAATGGCGTCAAGAATATAATCCCGATTGGTTAGATACAGGATCTGTAAATGTTTATAGAAAATTTTATGAGACAGGTGAATATATTCAATTTTCAAATTATTTGGTTGGCGCAAAGTTTCAAGGAAGCAATGATCCTGATTTTTCAAATGCTACAGACCTGTTTACTATAGAAAACAGACCAAGAGGCTACAAAGAAGTTACAATAGATAACGAAAGAAAATTTCGCTTTTTGAGGTTTATTCCTTCTGACCAGAATCCAATTCGAATAGCCGAAATTGATTTTTATGGGTTAAATGAAAATGATGTTGAAATAGAACTTCAAGGCTCAATCATTAGCAATATTCCAGAATCAAATGAATCTGGCAATAATATACTGGATAACGCATTTGATAATAACATTAAATCAAATTTAAATGCTGCAATAGGTTCATGGTTAGGAATAGACCTTGGAGTAGATAACGCAACTACAATAACCAAAATTGGCTATTTAGCACGTAACAATTTCAATGTTATTGAAAAAAACCACCATTATGAATTGTTCTATTTAAAGAATAATCAATGGGTTTCTATGGGTAATAAAATAGCAACTAAAAATACGCTTACTTATCATGGTGTGCCAAAAGATGCAATGCTTTTGCTTAAGGATCATAGTGAAGGGGTCCAAGAACGATTATTCTGGTATGAACATTCATTGGGTATTCAATATTTTTGGTAATTTTAGTATTTTTATATGATGGATCTGGCCTCTGATGAACCTTTATTTTTCCTTTCCACCGGCACTGAATATGTAAAGTAAAACAGCACAGCACCACTAAGCAGGAAGAATATACCGGCAATGGTTCATTTTTTATCACCTCATTTATCGCTAAGAATACAGATTTCACTGCAGCCTCATCGCTTGGAAACGAGCTTTTGCTTTTAGTGTATTTGCGGATTTTCCCATTCAGGTTCTCTATAATATTGGTGATATAAATAATCTTGCGTATTTCTAATGAAAAATCAAAAAATGCGGTTAGTTTATCCCGCAAAGCCACATCAGGAAAGCATTCGATTACTGCGCCAACTGCAGGACAAACCTACAGAACTACTTAGAAGATAACATGCTCGAAATAGATAGCAACCTTGTTGAAAACTCGATACGACCATTGGCTTTGGGGCGGAAGAACTACCTCTTCGCAGGCTCGCATAATGCAGCCATATAACTACTTAATCATGAAATCAGGCAACGGGAAAAATTGGTCTGTGTACAAAGTACTATAAAAATATGCCAAAATTGAGAATAATTACGAAAAAAATAAATGACAATTATGTGGCTGTCTAAAAATGCAATAGACGCTCGCTTTGTGAGCTACTTGATAACTTCTCCTTTTTGAATATTTGAAGTTAAGTACGAATCATTCAAACTTCCGAATGGTTATTTCGGTTCAACTTGTGCCACCCATTCCGGTTTTATTGTGCCAGTTTTTCCGTTTCGAATTGTGCCAGTTTGAGAGATCATGTAAAACCGTTATATCGTAAAAAAATACGATATGGCAAATACACTTGATCTTATGGATTTAAAACAGATTTTATCGCTACACATTGATGGTTTGAGCAACCGTCAAATAGGCGAAATGATTGGCATACACCGCAACACCGTTAATTCGTATGTGCAACTCTTCAATGCCAGCGGGCACAGTAAAAAAGGACTCCTTAGCCTGGACAACGCAGCTTTCCAAAAGCTTTTCCCATCTCACACCACAATTAAGAACCCGCGCTATAACGAGTTGATGCTCTATTTTGAAAAAATGAACCAAAACCGTAACCATCCGGGCTTTACGTTTCTTTACCATTACAATGAGTACAAGCAACAAGCCCGGGCCCCTTATGGCTACACCCAATTTATGGACCATTACCACCGTAAGTACCCAAAAGAAAAAGGTTCGATGAAACTTGAACACAAACCGGGCAACGAGGTTTATATTGACTTTACGGGAAAAAAATTACAGGTGGTCAACAGGGATACAGGCGAGCTTATTCCCGTTGAAGTCTTTGTGGCCATACTCCCAGCAGCCAATATACTTATGTAGAGGCCTGTTTGAGCCAGAAACGTGAAGATTTAATAAGTTGCATGGCCAATGCACTGTCATTCTATGGTGGCGCCCCCAAGGCCATTGTCTCAGACAACCTGAAATCGGCCGTAACACGTGCCAGTAAATACGAGCCGGATATTAACCGTTCATTTAAAGATTTTGCCCGCCATTACAACTGCGCAATCAACCCAACCCGTAGTTACTCGCCACAAGACAAGGCTTTGGTCGAAAATGCGGTAACCCTAGCCTACCAACGCATTTACTACCCCATCAGGCAAATGACGTTCTTTTCATTGGAAGGCCTCAACCGTGAGATAAAAAGGCTTTTGGCAACTTATAACAATATGTTGCTGCAACGCCGCCAGTCCAGCCGCCTCGAACTGTTTCAGTCTTTTGAACGTGAGCAGCTCAAGACATTGCCATCATCCCCGTACGAGTTGAAAGATTACCGCAGGGCAAAGGTGCAAAAAACAGGATATGTTTATTTTTCACCAGACAAAAACTATTACAGTGTCCCTTTCCGGTATATCAGCAAACATACCCAGATACAATACACAAAGTCAACGGTAGAAGTCTTTTATAACCATGAACGTATTGCAAGCCATAAACGAAACCCAGCACCAGGGACCTATATTACTAAAGAAGAGCACCTGTGCAGTACCCATAAGTTTTACCGCCAATGGAGCCCTGACTATTTTAAAAGAATGGCCTCGAAACATGGCAAGCATGTAGAAGAATGCATCAGCAGGCTGTTTGATAATAGCAACTATCCGGAAACGGCCTATAAACGTGCCATGGGCATAATACAATTGCACCGCGGCTATGGCCCGGGGCGGCTTGACAAAGCCTGTAAAATGGCCATTGAAGCAGATACATGCTCATACCACCGTATTGAAAATATCCTTAAAAACAATATGGATAAAATGCCGGCACTTTTTGAAGATGACATACCGCCTGAGATAAAGGGGCATGAAAACATCCGTGGTAATTTAAATTACAAATAACTTAATATTAAAAGATTATGAACAACAATCAAACTGTTGAAAAACTCAGAAAAATGCGCATCAATGCAATGTCCGAATTGCACATGCAGCACGTAGAAAACAATCAATTGACAGATGTGACACCGGACGATTACCTGGCCATGCTGACCGATCATGAATGGGAGGACAGGCAAAACAAAAAAGTACAACGGTTGCTCAAACAGGCCGGGTTCCGGCAGGGTGCAACTTTGTCCGATGTCAGTTACAGCGAAAACAGGGACCTTGACAAAAACATGTTCCAGAGGCTTTCGTCACTTGATTTTATAGCCCGCAAGGAGAACATTATACTTACCGGCCCTTCGGGGGTGGGTAAAAGCTTTCTTGCGCAAGCCCTGGGGCACCAGGCATGTATGTCGGGATATAAAGTGTTGTACACGGTTACATCACGGTTCTTAAAACGGTTTAAGCTATCGAAAGTAGATGGGACATACATGAAAGAGCTTAATAGGATCTCGAAGATGGATGTACTGGTCCTTGATGATTTTGGGCTGCAATCGTTTGACAAACAAGACCGTGAAACGTTGATGGATGTCATAGATGACCGGTACAATCAAAAAACAACCATTGTTTCATCGCAGATACCCGTTTCGGTTTGGTATGATATTATCGGGGAGGGGACAATTGCTGATGCAATACTCGACCGGTTAGTAAACTCGTCCCATCGAATTGACCTAAAAGGGGACTCATTACGTAAAGGAATTTTGAAAGAAGAATGATAAATTTTTTGTACAATTGTACCGTCTCTCAGACTGGCACATTTTGACCGAAACGACTGGCATAGTCAGACCGAAATAACCACCGAACAGCGGATATCAAACACGAAGCATCAAACAAAGCTCATAGTGAAAATATTGACACAATATTATTTAGATCGGAAATAAACTACTACTACTACTACTACTACTACTACTACTACTACTACTACTACTACTACTACTCTCTTTATCTAGTAGTTACAGGGCTTTTAAAAACGGAGTCGTGAAACATGTGATTTTAATTTGCAAAACCATTTGCATGTTACATTAATGATTTTTATCATTGTTGAAGCATTTTCTTAAATAGTTAAATACTGGTATAAAATTAAAGACTTAAAAATTTATGGGGTTAAGTCTTAATCCATTTACCAATAGGTATTGAAGCAAAAAACAATATTCTTTTGGCACCCAAACGCCAAAAACAATCTGGGGATATTTAGGGGGGAGTAATAAAAAGTTACTGAAAGTTTCAGTGGCTGTTATTGTGTTGATTTTATGCGCGACCATTATGTTGACGTGTATTATGATATTCTTTGGATTAGTAAAAAATCTGGAAAGGGACAGGAAGCCCATCGGGCAAAGATGACATTGCTTCCTGTCCGGCTCCTAAAATTGAAAGGAGGTGACAAATGTACGTATAAAAAGAAAATTGTTTTAGATTTTATTTAAAAATACATTAACTATTTAATTTTTAAAATCTTAAAAAAATCATTATGAAAAGAATATTAGTAATTTTAGTTGTAGCCATTATTTCACTCTTTAATTTAAATACTTTGATTAAGGATAATAATGGAGTTAATATTGGTCTTGAC
>JASMTI010000224.1:0-1003 GCA_041694375.1 Bacteroidales bacterium
TCGCCTTCGGTTATGTCGGCATAATCGTATTTATACCAGGCATTGTCCATAACGTTGTAAACAGCAAAAATCCATGTAATGGAAGAACAATTCATGAATAGATTTCCGTCAGAGTCAAATGCCATGCCCCAAACCCTGATGTATCTGCCAGGGGGTGCACCCGGAAAATTAGTAAGTTCGCTGTTTTCGTCAGTATATTGGGTTGCAAGGTATATGGTATCGTTGCTCTTTTTAAATTCGAACACGCCGTTTCCCCATGAAGAAATAAAAACGTTGTCCGAATTGTAGGGATTGACTTCAATGTTGATTAAATCGCGGGCATCACTAAATTTCGGCGTGTTTGAACGGGTAAAGTATTTCCATTCTCCGTTTTTCTGAACAGATACGCTGGCCGGTATATTTGCATTGTTATGAAGGGCGCCGAAACCACCCGGAATTATCCACAATTCATCGTTGATTTTTTTTGTTTTGTAAGTCGAATTTGAATAGGGGCCGGGCGGCAACACCTGCTGATATTTGCCGGAAGTTGTTTTATGGAAAAGGCCGCCGTTCCAGTCGGCCACCCAAAGTGTCTGATCTTCCGCTATAAAAGCATCCCTGTAGTCAGGCATATATTCAACCTGGTTTTGAATAATTATGGTGTTCTGTGTGGAAGTTGTTTCAAGTTGACTGTCGGTAAAATAAATACGATTTTGGGTGGTAATAATAAACCCGTTACCGGAAGGACGTATGTTTTGAAAATTTCCGTAACTGGAAAGCGCCGATACACCCCTGTTGTTGAATAATACCAGCTGGCAGGTGCTCCCTTTTTCTCCTTTTGCGGCAACAATACCTGAGGAATTTGACTCAACATCACAAAATGCTGACCGGTCTTCCGAGAGCAATTCCCAGCTTTCGTAATATGAGAGCGTTTTGTTCATATCGGCCATCATAAGACCTGATGCAGTTGCCGCGTAAATGGTATCATCCTGGACAATCGTTTTGTTCACTTTCAGATAAGATG
>JASMTI010000225.1:0-18834 GCA_041694375.1 Bacteroidales bacterium
GACGGAAATTTATCTTGAAAGGGGGGCAACATCCGCCGGAATGGCAGGTGCATTTCATCTTGATTTGAAGGAAAATCTCTCCGGTTTTAGGGGGTCAGCTTGCTCCGGATTATCCATATATTAATAAAATCATACATAAAGAATTTAAATTACATTGGAATAGAAGATTCTTTAATGTTAATAAACAATATAGAGAGAAAATATTTTGCTATTTTAGATGCTAATGGTAATGTAAATTATTTGTTTTATCCTGACAAAAGATATCCATTGAAAACAAAACAATATCTTAAGATAGTTAGAAATTTTTTTAATCCCAAAAATCCGTAGTTTTCAATGCTGAAAAATCGAGAAGCCCAGTAAAATTATTATCTACTGGGCTTGCCCGATTAAATATTTTAACCACTAGTGTCGGACAAAATAAAAAAAGAAGGTACTCCCTTTCGGTTTTCCTTCAAAGTTGAAAATTGTTTTTACCAAAAAATACTTTACAACATGGATAAAAAAAATGAAATATAATTTGTGGGACGGCCAATGTGTTTGACAAAGCATATGATTACTATCACCAATTTGCTTTATGTGCTGGCCAACAGGTTTATTGTGTGACCCGTTTTAAAAAGAATGCGGTATAAGAAGTGATTGAAGTAAAAAGAAACCATTATCGAAAAAAAGGAAAGGCAAAGGTGCTCCGTGATGAAGTTATTTAACTTAGCTGTCACCCAGAAGATAAAAATGGAAAACAACAACTGAAGATCTTTAAAAAGATTCGTTTACGCAAAGTTCGTTATCAGGATGAAAAGAACCGGTACTTTGAATTTTTAACCAATAATTTTGACATAAGTGCTGAGGAAGTTGCTTTCCTTTATAAAAAACGCTAGGGGATTGAATTGCTGTTCAAGAAAATGAAGCAGAATTTACAACTGCATTATTTTTATGGCGAGAATGAAAATGCAATACGCACACAAGTTTGGTGTACATTGATTGCTCAACTCCTGATGACAGTTATTCAAAAAATAGCACAAACAAAGAAAGCCTTTTCAGTTGTAGCTTCATTAGTGAGAATACACCTGATAAGCATGCTCGATATGGTTGAGCTACTTCGCAGTACAAACAGGTCATATAAATTTGAAGCAGGGGAACCTCCTGACCAACTTCAATTAAGCCTGATTTAGACGGGGGTCTATTTTAAGAAAAAAATTGTAAGCCCTGAAATTGGGCTTTGCAGATAGTAATATTAAGTAATCCCGACTTTAGTCGGTTAATAGTGTTAAAATATCAATAATTATACTATTTGTGTTAATTAATGCAACACTCAATAATCAATGCCGGGCACTACAGCGACCAGTCACGGCTTTACCTTGGAAACCAGTGACTGAATTTTTCATCTCCCCGAACGTTTAACTTTATACCCCTCTTTTTTAAGTATTTCCACTACTTTTTCCCTGAAATCGCCCTGGATGATAATTTCTCCTTCTTTAGCCGACCCGCCAACGCCGCACTTGGTTTTTAAGAGTTTGCCCAGTGATTTTAAATCATCGTTTGAGCCAACAAAGCCCGTAACGAGGGTTACTTTTTTCCCTTTACGTTGCTTTTTATCGAGCATTACCCGCAAATCCTGCTGTTGTGGTGGTCGTGTTTGTTCTTCTGCTTCACCTTCGGTGTCATAATCAAAATCGTTGCTGGTTGAATATACAACCCCGAGACGTTCTTTCCAATCGTTGTTGCTCATTATTTGTTTATTTGCTGAGTTTTATTTTTAAGAATTGATAGTTTGTGTTTTTTTGATAAGCCGAAAATATATTAAAAACATCAAGTGTATTGAGGAGCGTTTTTCTTTATTTTAGTCAAAATATCATTTTTGCTTTCTCGCTCTTCTTCAATATCGTAATCATCCTGCAATCCAAGCCAGAATTTAGCTGTTGTTCCAAAGTACGATGCCAATCTGAGCGCTGTGTCAGCAGTAATTCTTCTTTTTCCCTTAATAATTTGAGAAATCCGGGTCTGTGGAATATCCGTGTCCTTAGATAATCTGTATGCTGTTATCTCCAGAGGATTTAAAAACTCCTCATATAAAATCTCTCCGGGGTGAATATTTGATAATCTGTTCATTTTTCTAATCTCAATTTTTAATGATAATCCATTATCTTAACATCGTGTGCGTTATTGTCAATCCACTGAAATACAATTCTCCATTGGATATTAATCCTGATGCTGTAAAAGTCTGAACCTTGTAAATTTTCAAGTCGATTTGATGGAGGGATTTTCAAATCAGATAAATTTTGAGAATTATTAAGCATCCTTAATTTTCTCCGACCAATTTGTTGAACTTCAATCGGTATCTTTTTTACACGCTCTCCATTCCAAATTTTTTCAGTTTCTCTTGACCCCAACGAAATAACCATACTGTCACCTTACGTTACTAACGTCAAAGATAATTAATTTGTTTTAGAATATCAAGAAAATGATATGGGACGGTTAAAAATGCAACACTACACTTTCATCCACTAAATTGGTAGTCGAGCCTTAGATATAAATATCCCTTGCTCCTCCTTTAATCTGCTCGTAATTCCGCATGAAATCATTGAAGATTTTACCGTTATTTTTCATGAAATAATGTTGTGATTTGATTTCCCCGATTTCTTTTTCAATCAGTTTTTCGCCGATAGCCTTGGTTTTGGGCGATGCATAGTCATCTAAGTATTCGCGAAAAGTTAGCACAGCGTTGAGCTTGCAGAATTTTCCTTCGACACAGTGTTTCAACATGCCCATTATTTTTTCGCCTGTGCGCCCACAGCGGTAACCTGCTGTGCAAAACGACGATATCATCCCCATTTCGGCTACTTCTTTTATAATTTCATCGAGGCTTCGCGGGTCGCCAATGGTAAATTGTTCCGACTTTTTGGTGTCATCGTCAACACACTCCTGATATGCACCAATGCCAATTTTGGTTGAAGCATCGGTTTGTGTGCAGCCCAGTTTTATTACTTCACGTTTAATGGTAGGTTGTTCGCGGGCTGTAATGATTAAACCGGGATAGGGCAATGCAAGTCGTAAAACAGCAACCAGCTTTTTAAAATCATCGTCGTTCACAATATATTTCGATTGTGTGCTTAGTTTCGAGCCAATTGCCGGGGTCAACCGTGGTACCGAAACGGTATGGGGCCCCACGCCAAAGTGTTTTTCAAGGTCGGCTGCGTGGGCAACCAGCCCGAGTACTTCAAAACGCCAGTCGTACAACCCAAACAGTGCCCCTATTGCCACATCGTCAATTCCGGCTTCCTGTGCACGGTGCAGCGAGTAAAGCCGCCAGTTGTAATCTCCCTTAAGCGTGTTTTGCGGGTGTACTTCCCTGTATGTTTTTTCATGGTATGATTCCTGAAATACCTGGTAAGTCCCGATGCCGCATTCCTTTAATTTTTTTAAATCTGAGACCGACATGGGGGCTGCGTTAATGTTGACCCGCCTTATGGAAGTGGGGCGGCCGCTTTTAGGGGTTTTTTCTTCAACCGAATATACTGCCTTTATGGTTTTAATCATGTAATCGACATCGCTTTTAGGATGTTCACCATAAACCATGATCATCCGCTTGTGACCATTGTTCAGTACATGTTTAGTTTCTTTTTTAACTTCGTCCGTGGTAAGGATTCGGCGCTTTTCATCTTTGTTTTCAGACCGGAAACCACAATATGCACAATTATTAACACATAAGTTGGAACAATAAAGGGGTGCAAAAAACACGATGCGGTTGTCGTACACCTTGTGCTTAATCTCAAGGGCAGCAGCATTGATCTCTTCCCATAGGTTTTTGTCGGTAACATGCAGCAGTTTTGCCGTTTCGTCAATAGTAAGAGCTTTTATCGATTTTGCCTTGTCAATAATATCCCGTATTTCTTGTTTCGACGATTTTATATTGTTTGCCAAAGCATTATGAAGTTCTTCTTCATTGATGAAATTTTGTCCTCCATCAAGGTATTTTTCGTTTTCTTTGGGTTTTATTGTATTGTTAATCCATTCGCTGACCTGCATAATGTTTGTTTTTGAAATGATATTGTAAAATTAGGGCTTAAGCATCAGAGAAAAAATGATTTTTAAGAAAATATGTAGTTTTAGGGCATAAAAAAAGGATAGATAAAAATACCTATCCCTTTAAACTAACTAAACCTAACTAAACCTAACTATGAAAACTTATATCTAAATTTGCTCAATTCGAATTTCTGACCTCATTGTTAAAATGATGGTACAAATATATGCTGTAAAACACTATTTTGTGTTACCGGAATATTAAATATTTCTAAAAAAGAGTTAAAATGACTTTTATTGAACATGCTTACCTTTATTTATAGGCAACAGTTGTTTCATCTAAAGTGTTTTATTTTTAGCATATTTGAATATTATAAATGAAGTTTCATCTTTAAATAAGTTATTGATTTTGGACAGACAGAGTGGTATTTTGTTGCATATAAGTTCATTGCCATCAGCGTTTGGTGTGGGCGACTTTGGTGATGAAGCTTATCGTTTTGTTGATAAGCTGTCAGATAATGGTTTTTCGGTTTGGCAGATTTTACCGTTAGGGCCACATGGTCCCGGAAACTCTCCTTATCAGGCATATTCAGCATATGCAGGTGATGTTTTGTTTATTTCGCCTGCCGAATTGGTCAAATGGGGCCTGTTAAGCAGTGACGATATAGCGCCTCCTTTTCAGGTTGATAATGATGTTGTAGAATATGAGACTGTTACAAGTTGGAAAGAAGCCTTGATTGATAAATGCTGGTGTGGTATTATGAGGGGTTCCGATAAGCATTCACAATTAAAGGGTGAATTTGATGCTTTTCAGCAAGAACATAACTGGTGGCTTAATGATTATGCCCTTTATTCTTTTTTTAAAAAAGAAAATGGGGGACGTTCGTGGGAAAATTGGCCGCATGAAATTAAGAAACGTCGATCAGACTTTTTAAAATTGATTTTGCATAAAAATTCTGGTGATTTGCAATTTGAAAAGTTTAAGCAGTTTCTGTTTTTCAAGCAGTGGTTCAGGTTAAAAGAATATGCACATCAAAAAGGTGTGAGAATATTTGGAGACCTGCCGTTATATGTTTCATACGACAGTGCTGATGTTTGGAGCAACCAGTCGTTGTTTCTGCTTGATGAAGACGGGAAGCCTGAAATTGTTGGCGGTGTGCCGCCCGATTATTTTAGTGAAAACGGCCAGTTATGGGGCAACCCGGTATATAACTGGGATAAGTTGAAGCATGATGAATATCACTGGTGGATTGCCCGCATTTATTTTAATTTACACTTGTTTGATTTGGTGAGGGTTGACCATTTTAGGGGACTTGAATCTTTTTGGGCAATACCGGCATCGGCCGAGACCGCAAAAACCGGAAGTTGGCAAAAGGCAAATGGTTTTGATTTTTTAAAAATTTTGAAATCAAGAATGCCTGATTTGCCAGTTATTGCCGAAGATTTAGGGGAAATAACCCGGGATGTGGAAGATTTACGTGATTATTTTAATTTGCCTGGGATGAAAGTGTTACAGTTTGCATTTTCTTCTGATGAAAAAAATATCCACCTTCCGCATAATTATTCAACAAACAATGTTGTATATACTGGCACACACGATAATAATACACTGAAGGGCTGGTGGAAATCGTTGCCAAATGCCGATAAAAACAGAGTGAAATCGTATTGCGGACTCACTAACCGTAAAAAAATCACCAGTCAGTTAATTGAGATGGCATGGGCATCGGTTGCTGAGATGGCGATAGTGCCGATGCAGGATATTTTACATTTGGATGAAGAGGCCCGTATGAACATACCCGGTACGATGGTTCAAAACTGGCAGTGGCGCTATAATAAAAGAAAAGAAAGAAAATCGCATTGGACGTTTATGAAACAACTCAATAAAAAATACAATCGCAACAATGGATAAAATTTATACAGTTGGCGAAACCACATTCGATATTATTTTCAGAAACGGGCAGCCTTCGGCAGCTATTGTCGGGGGTAGTGTTTTAAATACTGCTATAACTTTGGGCAGATTAAGGCTGCCTGTTCAGTTTGTGTCGCGTATGGGGAACGACCAGGTAGGCGATTTATCGCTCGATTTTTTGAGGGCAAATGGTGTTGGTACAGAATATGTTGTTCGTTATGATGGGAATTCCCGTTTAGCCCTGGCTTTTATGGATGAGGACAATAATGCCGACTACGAGTTTTATAAATCAGCCGGGGCGCCATCCCTTATTTTTCCGGCCCTGTCTCAAAACGATATTGTAACCTTTGGTTCAACTAACGCCATAAAAGAAGAAGGGCGTAATAACCTTTTGCTGTTTTTGAATCAGGCACATGATAAAGGTGTACTTACAATATACGACCCGAATATCAGGGAATTTGGCCCGCGTGAGTTAATTGAAACCCGGAAAAGGGTTGAAGAAAACCTGCATCTTGCTAAAGTTTTGAAAGGCTCGAACCAGGACTTTATTCGTTTATATGAAACTGATGATGCTGATAAAATATTTCAGCGTGTTAAGTCTTTGGGTGTAAAAGTACTGATTGTTACTTCGGGGGCAAAGCAAGTAGAGGTTCGAACCCACAATATTTCATTATCTTTTCCTGTAAAACCTGTTAAAACGGTCAGCACAATTGGTGCAGGCGATAATTTTACAGCCGGACTGGTTTTTGGTTTTTACAAAAAAGATATTCGCACTTTAAATATCGATAAAGTTGATGAAAATGCCTGGTATGAAATATTGCAGTTTGCTGCCGATTTTGCAGCTCAGGTTTGTTGCTCTGAGGAGAATTATATTTCAAAAGGATATGCCGAAGAGGTTGTGGATTTGAAAAAATAGCTAACCCAGAAACGCCTTTATGATTTTTATAAATTCTTCAGGTTTTCCAACCTGTTTTTTTAAAAAAACATATTTAGTATTTGAATGCCACGAATTCACGAATTGAAATTCGAGTTAAGTGTAATTGAGTTGAGTTTGCGATTTTTTTAAACTTTGATAGAAAACAAAAACATCAATATAAAATAAATAAAGTAAAGAAGCAACAGCGGAGTCTTTTTGTTAAACGAGGGCATCAATTACCTCCACTTTTAAGTGGAGGACAGTCGATAAAGCCAAGAAACCTAACCGGCTTTAGCCGAATATAAAGCGTTAACAAATTACAAGCCTCTAACCCACTAATTACTACGAACGAATCAACCAATGACCAATCCCCGGCCATGGCCGCCATGCCACAATTTAATTAATAATCAGCCCAAAAAATCTGTTACAATTTTTATAAACTCTTCCGGCTTTTCTGCATGTAAAAGGTGTGAGGCTCCCTCAATGGTTATGATTTTTGCTTCGGGATACATTTTTTTGATGTTTTTTTCACTTTCCTCATCAATGTAACCTGATAGCTCACCTTTAATAAATAATACTGGATATTTAAGAATTGGAATCCGGTCGTCAAAATCATCTGAATCGATACCACTGATGATATGGTGCAAATTTTCCAGCAATGCTTTTACGTTGATTTTCCATTCATTCCTACCTTTGTGGCGGTGCAGATTTTTCAGGATAAACTGGCGTACAAATTTTTGGGTAATATTTTTAGACAGGTGCTGGTCTATTTCTTTCCGGTTATTAAATTTTGACAAATTCGTATTTTGCAGTGTTTCAAGTATGTTTTTATGAAAATCGTATTGTAACGACGAAGCCGGGTTTTTATGATAATTGGTTGGGGCAATATCGGCAACAATGAGCGAACTGATTTTTTCGGGGTAATCGGCTGCAAAAGCAATGGCTGTTTTTCCACCCATGCTGTGCCCAAGTATATGGGCTTGCTCCAGCTCAAGTTCATGAAACAGCCAGGCAAGGTCGGTAACCATGTCGTTGTATGTATGACTGCTATCGTGTGGCGATGCACCATGATTTCGCAAGTCAACCGTTATTACTTTGTATTTATCTGATAACTTCCGGGCTATTGTCATCCAGTTGTCTGATGAGCCATACAACCCGTGTAAAATAACGATAGGTTCGCCTTCGCCTTCAATGCGGTAAAACAAGTTCATATTATTTTAAAGCTTCAAGATATTTCTGAATTGTTGTTTCCAGTCCTAAATACAAAGCATCGGCAATCAATGCATGTCCAATTGAAACCTCATCGATGAAAGGTATTTTTTCGATTAATGGCTTGAGGTTATCGAGGTTCAGATCGTGGCCCGCATTAATACCCAGGCCCAGTTCTTTTGCTTTCAATGCAGCATTAATAAAAGGCTGCGCAGCTTTTTCGGGTGAAAAGGGGAAATTTGTAGCATATGGCTCGGTATATAGTTCAATGCGGTCGGTGCCACAGGCTTTTGCACCTTCGATAAACTCAATTTCGGTACCGGTGAAAATGGATACACGTATTCCTTTTTCGTGGAATTCATTGATGACATTAATCAAAAACGATTTATTTTTTATGGTATCCCAGCCGGCATTTGAAGTAATAGCCTCAGGAGGGTCTGGCACCAATGTGACTTGTTCAGGCACGACCTCGCATACCAGGTCAATAAAATTTCGTCCCGGATAACCTTCAATATTGAATTCGGTATTTACAACAGGGCGTAGTTCCCTTACATCGTTATAGCGAATGTGCCTTTCATCGGGGCGTGGATGTACGGTGATGCCTTCTGCTCCAAATTTTTGGCAATTTATTGCAGTTTCAATTACATTGGGGATATTTCCACCGCGTGCATTACGTAGTGTGGCAATTTTGTTTATATTTACACTAAGCCTGGTCATTTTATTATAATTTAGGCTCGCAAGTTACAATTTTTCTATTATTTTGAAGTGTTTTAAATAATCATATAAAGGATAATTAACCTTGATAGCACGTGAACTCATAAATAAAAACTTACCTGTATTGAATTGTAAAGATACAGGGCAAAAGGTACTCAACATAATGGAATCTTTCAGGGTTTCACATTTGCCCGTGGTGTCTGATGACAACTATATCGGGTTGGCATCGGACAAAATGATTTATGACGGGGAATTGGAAATGTGTGCACTCAAGGAGTATAATAAAGCATTGGAAAGGCCCTTTGTGCGCGAAGAACAACATATATACGAGGTAGCCGGATATATTAAGGATTTGGGCATTACTGTTCTGCCGGTTTTAAACACTGACGACCAGTTTTGTGGTGCAATAAGCATTAATGATTTAGCAAAGCATGTAGCCAATTTGCTTTCGGTGAGTGACCCGGGTGCTATCATTATTCTTGAGCTGAGGCCTAATGATTATACTTTATCTCAAATTGCACAAATAATTGAATCGAACGATGCAAAGATATTAAGTTTATATACCAAGAACCCGGAAGATTCAATGGAGCTGGACGTTACCATAAAACTTAATGTGACGGATATTTCTTCTATTGTGAAAACTTTCGCAAGATACGATTACAATATTAAAATGGTTTACACCAGTAATTCTGTTATGCACGATATGTATAACGAGCGTTACGAGATGTTTATGAAATATATTGACCTGTAAACAAAACAATCAATGAGGATTGCAATATACGGTAGTGAAGTTAAAAATGAATACGTGCCCATTTATCAACGCATAATGAGCTTTTTCAGGGAAAAAGGGATTGATTTTATTTTACACGAAGATGTAAAAAAACAATTGATTGATTTATTTGGGTTTAATATAGGGGACGTTAGTTCATATTATAAAAAAATTACAGGGGACGTAGATTTAATGTTGTCCCTGGGGGGTGATGGTACATTTTTGAGTGCCATTTCGTATGTAGTGAAAAAGAAAATACCTGTTGCGGGCATTAATTGTGGGCGTTTGGGGTTTCTGGCAGATATCCAAAGCGAAAACCTTGAAAAGCATTTACAGCAATTCATTAACGGGGAATATGACATTGAAGAACGTAATATGCTCCAGATTACACAGCCTCAGGGCATTTTTCCCGATTTTAACTATGCTGTAAATGAGCTTACCGTCCATAAATTAGATAACTCATCAATGATTACCATTGAGACCTATATTGATGGTGAATTTTTAGCTAACTATTGGGCTGACGGGTTGATTGTGAGTACCCCCACAGGATCTACAGCCTACTCGCTTAGCGTAGGCGGGCCCATTGTTGTGCCACACATGTCAGGGCTTGTTATTACACCCATAGCATCACATAATTTAACAGTAAGGCCCGTTGTGGTGCCCGATGATGTTGAAATAAAGCTGAAAATCAACGGCAGGGGGCAACAATACCTTATTTCTTTCGACCATCGTTCGCACCCGGTTGATTTTACAACAACATTGAAAGTTTGTAAAGCTCCCGACATTGTCAGGGTTGTAAAATTACACGGGCAGTCATTTTATTCTACTTTACGAAATAAAATGATGTGGGGGGCAGACCGTAGAAATTAACAAAAATAACAGTACTACAATTTTTCTTTTCCTTATCAGTTATTGTAAAAAGCCCCTAAGGTTTTTACAATTATTATATTACTTTTGTACCTCTCCATTTTGGAGATGTTAACGGGCTTGGTACACGAACATACAAGCTGTTTGGTTGTGTGTTCCGAAAGTTTCAATCGATATAAATATGTCAGCAAAATGCCCTTTAAAAGAATTATTTATAGTTTGTTTTTTTTGACCACTTTTTTTGTGGGAAAAGCTCAGCAGCAAACAGCCGATTTAGGATTATTTGCAGGTGGTTCAATCCCGTTTAGCGATTATACTAAAACAAAGCTGTTTCAATCGGTAAAACCAACGGTAGGGCTTTTTTACCGGTATAATTTTAATTCGAGGATTAGTTTCCGGGTAAATGCATTTTATGGTAACGTGGGCGCAGTTGGTTATATCGATAACGAAGCAATTCCGTTAAGATTTAAAAAAGGGGTTTGGGATATTAGTACCGTGGTTGAGATTAATTATCTCGACTTTATTTTAGGTGTTGATAAAATGAGGTTCAGTCCATTTGTTTCATACGGTGTAGGAATGAGTTTTTACCCTAATTTTATGGGGATAGGCCAGGCATCGTTTAATATTCCTTTTGGCATTGGTGCAAAATATTCCATATCAAAACGATGGGGTATAGGGGCCGAAATTACAACACGAAAGCTCTTTAAAGATAATTTAGATAATTTTAATGACCCATACCGGATTGTTGATTTGCCAAAAGTAAATGATTGGTTGCATAATAACGATTGGATAAATTATATGGGTTTTACTATTACCTATAAGTTTTACTGGGGGGCCAGACCTTGTGCAACATATGAACGATAAAAAATGAGTTGTATAGATTACATAGATAAAAGCCGTGTGCCAAACCATGTTGCCATCATTATGGATGGAAATGGGCGTTGGGCTGCCAAAAGGGGTAACCAGCGAACGTTTGGCCACAAGCATGGCGTTAATTCTGTGCGTGCGGCCATAACTGCTGCTGCCGAAATAGGTGTAAAATATTTAACCCTTTATGCTTTTTCAACCGAAAACTGGAACCGTCCGAAATACGAAGTTGATGCATTGATGACACTTATGGTGAATGTAATTAAGGCTGAAGCTGATGATTTAAATAAAAACAATGTGCGGCTCAAAGTTATAGGCGACAAAAGTAGTTTGCCAACCCGTGTACGAAAAGAAGTTGAGCGCATTGAAAAAGATCTGGAAAACAATACCGGATTGACGGTTGTAATGGCTTTAAGCTACAGTTCTCACTGGGAAATCATAAATGCTGTTAAATCGATTGCAACCGATGTTAAAAAAGAGAAAATTAGTGTTGAAGATATTTCACAGGACCTTTTTGATCATTATCTTTCCACCGCCGAAATTCCAGATCCTGAATTATTGATCCGGACAAGCGGTGAAGCAAGGCTTAGTAACTTTTTATTGTGGCAGTTAGCTTATACCGAGCTTTATTTTTCACCTGTGTTATGGCCAGATTTCGGTAAAGAAGAATTTTTTCAGGCTATTTGCGATTTTCAAAAACGTGAACGTCGCTTTGGAATGATAAGTGAGCAAATTCAAAAACCTAATTTGAAGTAATGATTAAAAAATTATTGGTAGTATTTCCTTTATTGTTGATTTTTTTCAGTGTTTGGTCGCAAGAACCTGACAGTACAAACTTCTCAATATATTATTCCAGCCCTCGCACTTATACAATTGGCGGAATTGAAATAACAGGTATCAAACATCTGAATAAGGATATGCTCAGAGAGTATGCCGGTTTGGAGGTAGGTGACAAGATAACTGTGCCGGGCGAAGATATTACTTCTATTATCAAGAAATTTTGGAAACAGGGATTGTTCTCTGACGTTAAAATTAACGCTACAAAAATTATTGATGATGAAATTTACCTGGATATTCATTTGCAGGAAAGGCCTCGTTTGTCTTCGGTAAATTTTCACGGGGTAAAAAAATCAGAAATCGAAGACATAAAAGAACAAGTGTTGCTTCTTGAAGGCAGCCAGGTGGTTGATGCACAGCTTGTAAATGCCGAACGTATTATTACAAATATCTTTAAAGAAAAAGGGTTTTTCGATACTGAAGTTAATATCGTACAGCGCGACGACCCTGAAAAAGAAAATTCAATTATACTTGACATTTACGTAGATAAAAAGGAAAAAGTAAAAGTTGAGCAAATTGTGTTTCATGGTGTTGAGCAATTGCCTGAAAACAAGTTGCGCCGGGCCATGAAAAAAACAAATGAAAAATCACTTATTAACTTGTTCCGGACTAAAAAGTTTCAGGAAGATTTGTACGAAGAGGATAAAGTTAATGTTATTAACAAATACAACGAACTTGGTTACCGTGACGCAATAATAACTAAAGACAGCATATCGAAAGTTGAAGGGGGAAATACCGTGCGTATTGACTTGTGGATTGAAGAAGGCGATAAATATTATTTCAGGGATATTGACTGGGTGGGAAATACAATTTATCCCGATGAACATTTACAGGCATATCTGGGAATACAAAAAGGTGATATTTTTAACCAAAAGTTGCTTGATGAGCGCTTAACAACCGATAATGATGCTGTTGGAAACCTTTATCTGGATAATGGATATTTGTTTTATAATTTAACGCCCGTCGAGGTGAACATCGAAAATGATTCAATTGACCTTGAAATGCGTATTTACGAGGGAAAACAGGCAACTATTGATAAGGTTATTATTGAAGGAAATACACAAACTTTTGAAAATGTTGCCCGCCGCGAGTTATATACTTTACCCGGCGATTTGTTTAGTAAATCGAAACTTATGCGCTCGTACCGCCAATTGGCCCAGTTAGGGCACTTCGATCAGGAACGTATTGGAATTAACCCGATACCCGATCAGGAAAACGGAACAGTTGACATTGAATACGATTTGGTTGAAAAAGCCAACGACCAGATTGAATTGTCAGGTGGCTGGGGTATGGGTATGTTTGTTGGTTCGATTGGACTTAAATTCTCGAACTTTTCGGCACAAAATATTTTTAATAAGGAAGCATGGAAACCCTTACCACGTGGCGATGGGCAAACGTTAAGCCTTAGGGCTCAAACCAATGGCAAATATTACCAACAATATAGTTTTTCATTTATGGAACCATGGTTTGGCGGGAAAAAACCGAATAACTTCTCGTTGTCGTTTTATTATTCAAAGTTAACACGGACAAATGCCGATTATTCCTATGGTGGTTCTTCCCCTTATGGAGGCTATGGATCATCAGCGTATGGCTATGGTTCGTCAATGTATGGCGGTGGTTATGGTGGATACGGTGGCTATGGCGGTTATCAGCCTGATTACAGGAATGCCGAAATAGAAGCATGGCAAATTACTTATGGAGCATCAATTGGTTACGGATATCGATTATCGTGGCCCGATGATTATTTTACGCTTTATCATGAATTGTCGATGCAACATTATAACCTTAAAGAATGGCCGTATTACCAATTCCTGAAAAATGGTGATATTAACGATTTGAGTTTAAAAACAACGTTGAGCCGTAACTCAATTGATAATCCGCTTTATTCACGCAGGGGGGCATCATTTAGTCTTTCGCTCGAAATTACACCGCCATATTCAGCCTTGAATGGTAAGGATTATGGTGATGAAGACATGTCGAACGAAACGAAGTACAACTTTCTTGAATATCATAAATGGATGTTTAAATCAAAGTGGTTTACGCCACTTGACCCGCAGGAGAAACTGGTGCTGCATACCAAGTATGAATTTGGTATGTTAGGCTATTTTAACAAGGATCGTAAGTCACCCCTTGAAGGTTTTAAAGTAGGTGGTGATGGTATGTCGGGATACGATGTGTATGGTTCTGACAACATTGCCCTGCGCGGGTATTCAAACGGTAGTGTAACCGCTCCAACATACGAGGGCGGTAATGCTGCAAATATTTATTCAAAAGCAACGGTTGAATTACGATATCCTATTACTTTGTCTGAATCGGCCCAAATTTATGCTTTAGGTTTTCTTGAAGCAGGTAATAGTTGGTATGATTACAACCAGTTTAATATTTTCGACCTGAAACGTTCGGCCGGTGTTGGCGTCCGTTTTTGGCTGCCAATGTTTGGCTTGCTCGGAATTGACTGGGGGTACGGGTTTGATATGCCACACCGTGGAGGTGAAACCAGCGCGAAAAGCCAGTTCCACTTTGTTATCGGGCAACAATTTTAATTTGGTATAATAGTTGTAATTATTGTTTCGGTAAACATTTAAAACATCATTATTATGAAAAAAATACTCATAACTTTAATAACTGTTTTTACATTCTTATCTGTTAGCTATGCACAGAAATATGCTTATGTTGATACCGAGTATATTCTGGAAAATATACCTGCCTATCAGGCTGCCCAGCAACAATTAAATACCTTATCAACCCAATATCAACGCGAATTGGAAAATGTTAAAGCAGAACTTGAACAAATGTACAACGATTTCAGGGCCGAATCGGTTTTATTGTCCGACGAAATGAAACGTAAACGCGAGGATGTAATCGTTTCAAAGGAAAAGGAATTCAGGGAATTACAACAGAAATATTTTGGGCCCGAAGGAGAATTGTACCAAAAGCGCCAGGGGCTGGTTAAACCTATTCAGGATGATATTTTTAATACAATTAAGGAAATAGCTTCTGATGGGAATTATGCCGTGATATTTGACAAAGCCGGGGGCATGAGTATGCTTTATACCGATCCACGTTATAATTTGAGCGACCAGGTGCTTGAAAAAATGGGATATAACAATTAGTATTTCGAGTTAATTTCTATATTTGTGGGTCAACAAAATATAATTTGAAAAGTAGTATTTAATAAAATATTAGACTAATGAAAAAGTTAATAATCTTAATAGTATTGTTTGTAGCCGCAACGGCAATGAATGTTAATGCACAAACCCCAAAGTTTGGGCACATTAATATGCAACAGTTGATTCAGGTAATGCCTGAACGTACCCAGGCAATGTCATCCCTTGAAAAAGAAGCTACCGAGTTGGAAGAAATGCTTGGGACAATGCAACAAGAGCTTCAAACCATGTTTGAAGAGTATTCAACCAAGCGTGAAACAATGTCAGACCTTGTTCGTCAGGCTAAAGAAGAAGACATCCAGATGAAACAACAACGAATTGAAACATTCAGGTCACAAGCCGATCAGCAATTACAACAAAAGCAGCAAGAGTTAATGCAGCCTATTTTTGAAAAAGCTGACAGCGCAATTGCTGAAGTTGCCAAAGAAAACAACCTGGTTTATGTTTTTGACATAAGTTCACGTGTTGTTCTTTATCAGTCAAACCAAAGTGTTGATGTTCTTCCTTTGGTAAAGAAAAAGATGGGAATTGAATAAATTCTGTAAGAAATTCAATAGATTTAAGGTCGCTTGTGTTATCAGGCGGCTTTTTTTTATGCAGGATATGAAAGAATATAAACCCATTGGAATATTTGATTCGGGTTATGGCGGGTTGACCATCCTAAAGGAAATACGTAAGGCGTTGCCCCGGTACGATTATCTGTACCTGGGCGATAATGCCCGCACGCCTTATGGTACACGTTCGTTTGATGTTGTGTACGGGTACACACTCGAAGCAGTAAAAAAACTTTTTTCGATGGGGTGCGAATTGGTTATCCTGGCATGTAACACAGCATCGGCAAAAGCTCTGCGGACCATTCAGCAGAACGATTTGCCAGCATTGGGTGCCGATAAACGTGTGTTGGGGGTTATCAGGCCCAGTGTTGAAGAGGTTGTTTCGATTACCAGCACCGGCCATGTTGGCGTGCTGGGAACCAAAGGTACGGTCTCGTCCCTTTCATATGTTTTAGAATTGGATAAGTTGTCGGGTGGGGGATTGACCATTACACAGGAAGCTTGCCCTATGTGGGTCTCTATTGTTGAGAACAATGAAATAGATACAGAAGGGGCGGATTATTTTGTGAGAAAAAACATTGAAAATTTGTTGCAGGCTGATCAGCAAATCGATACCGTTATTCTAGGCTGTACACATTACCCGTTGTTGTTAGGTGCGATTAAGCGATACCTGCCGCAGCATGTCAATGTTGTAGAGCAAGGACCCATTGTTGCCCGTAAACTTGATGATTACCTGCAACGACACCCCCAAATGGAAGAACGTTGCTCGAAAGGTGAAAGTGTGTGTTACTTCACTACTGAAAATCCTGAAAGTTTCGATGAGAAAGCATCGCTATTTATTGACGATGTAGTAAACTCAAATATTATTAAATTCTTATAACCCAACAGTTCGTTAATATTTCTTAAGTTGTTGGCAATGAATGGGTTTGTGTTTCGATGACGCATTTGTTTAAATTACTGACATTTAGTTCATTACGAAAAAATCTTGCATCTTGCATCTTGTGCCTTGCGTCCTGCTACTTGTGTCTTGATTCTGAATAGTTACAATTCGGGATGTTTTTGAAAATAATGGGCCAGGCCTTTAATCGGTTCTTTTTCAATTTTCGATATCATAAGGCCAAAATTGTGTGCTGTTTCTTTCAATATATCGGCATGGCTGTATGCAATTGACCCACAAAATGACAATTCATACTTATCTGCATCGGGGTAAAGTGATATGTTTTTTATGAAGAACCTTTTAAATTGTTGCGCTACAATGTTTCTGCAGTACATGTCTGATATGTTTTCCTCGGCAAAAGGTGCAAAACCTGCCAGAAAACGATTGGGCATGGGGCTTTGATAAACTCTTTCGAGTACTTGTTTGGCAGAAATGTTAAACGAATTTGCAAATTTTTTCGATATGTTTTCGGGCATTTGCATGGTAAGGTAATCGGTTATCAGTTGTTTGCCAATTGAAACACCACCGCCATCGTCGCCAAGTATATAACCAAGCGATGGCCTTTGGTGGATAATTTGTGAGCCATCCCATATACATGAATTTGAGCCCGTGCCCAGTAAACCTGTCATTCCTTTTTTGTCTCCGGCAAGGGCAAGGCAGGCTGCCTTTAAATCGGTATCAATGTTTATATTTTTACACTTGAAAATATGGCTAATGGCTATTTGAATTTTCTCGATGTTGTTAACGGTTGAGCACCCGGCGCCAAAATAATATATGGCATCCAGCTTATATTGTTCATTAACAACCGATACCGGCCGCATAATGGTTTCTATCTCGGTAATTGATAAGATGTATGGGTTTATGCCGGGGGTGTTGTGTAAGTCTTCAACAGTGTTTTGGCCAACAATGCACCACTGTGTTTTGGTCGATCCGCTTTCAGCTATTAGTATCATATATGTTGTTTTTGGGCTAATATATTTATTTGTATCTATTATTTTTGCATTTTGTAGCGTGAATATGGAAAAAAAATCAAATTTGTTGGGGAAGGACGCTTTTACCAAAGCCGAAATAGTTGAAATGCTAAATTCGGAAGGTAATGCTTTTATACAGTTGCTTGCTTCGGCAAACAATGTAAGAATAAGGCATGTTGGCCCAAAGGTTTATTTCAGGGGGCTTGTTGAGTTCTCTAATATTTGCTCAAAAGATTGCTACTATTGTGGTATCCGTAAATCAAATACAAATGTTCAGCGCTATAATTTATCGGATGATGAAATTCTGCAGGCTGCACGTTATGCTTATGAGAACAACTATGGTTCTTTGGTGCTCCAGTCGGGGGAGGTATCAAGTGATCAATTTACAAACCGTATCGAAAATTTGTTAGGGAAAATAAAACAACTGAGTGACAGCAAATTGGGGATTACCCTTTCGGTTGGGGAGCAAACATACGATGTTTACAAGCGTTGGTTTGATGCAGGTGCCCACCGGTATTTGTTGCGTATTGAAACTTCAAACCAACAACTTTATCGCCGCCTTCATCCAGATAATCACTACTTCGAAAATCGTCTTCAATGCCTGAAAAACTTGCAGCATATAGGTTTCCAAACCGGAACCGGCGTAATGATTGGATTGCCGTACCAAACTGTTGAAGATTTGGCCGGTGATTTATTATTTGTGCAACAATTCGATAGCGACATGGTTGGAATGGGACCGTATATTGAACATGCCGAAACCCCGCTTTATGCTCACAAAAATGTTTTATGGCCTGTAGAAAAACGTTTTACTATGGCACTAAAAATGATAGCTGTTTTACGCATCATGATGAAAGATATCAATATTGCTTCGGCAACGGCGTTGCAGGCTATTGATCCTCTTGGTCGTGAAAAAGGGGTTAAAGCAGGGGCCAATGTAATTATGCCCAATATTACACCGGGGATGTACCGCAACAATTATTCGCTATATCAAAATAAGCCATGCACCGACGAAGAACCTGAACAATGCAACGGTTGCCTCGATGCACGTCTTGCACTTGCCGACAGCGAAATTGGTTATGGTGAGTGGGGCGATTCAAAAC
>JASMTI010000226.1:0-9543 GCA_041694375.1 Bacteroidales bacterium
CACTCACAAGATGGCCATAAGTACCTCCCCATCCTACAATAAGCACATCGCCTTCGGGGCATCCATAAGGTTCAATATCGGGCACCATATCAACCACCCGGGCAACTTTTTCAGCACGAACCTCGCACATCTTTTGGTGGTTGGCAGGGTCGTGGCTTACGGTACCCGATTCATCTTTCTCAAGGCCGCCAATCCGGTGTTCAAACCCTTCCATTCCGGGGAAAGCCCATTCACGTGCCAGCGTTTCATCGGTACGTCGGTATGCTTTGAATTTTGATGGATCTTTAGCCACCCGGTTGCTAATTGTTGGCAGGTCTGCCATTGTTGGCACTTTCCATGGTTCGCTGCCATTCCCCAAAAAGCCGTCGGTAAGCAACATAACAGGCGTCATTCTTTCAAGCGAAATGCGTGCTGCTTCAAAAGCATAATCGAAGCAATCGCTGGGAGAACTGGCTGCTATGACAACCATGGGGCTTTCGCCATTACGCCCCCAAAGCGCCTGCATTAAATCAGACTGTTCAGTCTTTGTAGGTAATCCGGTAGAAGGGCCGCCACGCTGTACATTAACAACAACAAGTGGAAGCTCGGCCATGATGGCCAGGTTGATGGCTTCTGATTTTAATGCCAGACCGGGCCCCGATGTTGAGGTTACCCCCAGGTCGCCGGCGTACGATGCACCAATAGCAGTACAAACACCTGCAATTTCATCTTCGGCCTGAAATGTTTTTACGCCTAAGTCTTTTCGCTCAGAAAGTGCTTGCAATATATCAGTTGCCGGCGTAATTGGATATGAACCAAGGAACAATTCAATATTAGCCTTTTCAGCTGCTGCAATTAAGCCCCATGCTGTAGCAATGTTGCCACTAATATTGCGGTAGGTACCCTTTTCGATATCAGCAGCAGGAACTAAATATTGAGGCGTAGTATGCTGCATGTTCATACCGTAATTGAAACCGGCATGAAGCACTGTAATATTTGAATCTAATACCTTTTGTTTATTTCCAAATTTTACTTTTAATGCTCTTTCTATAATATCCAGCGGATGATTAAAAATCCAGCTCACTAGTCCTAACGCAAACATATTCTTACTTCTTAACACCGCTTTATTGTCCATGTTAGAATCAATCAAAGCTTCCTTTGTTAAGCTTGTAATAGGTACGCCAATTTTGTGATAGTCCTGAAGGTTTAATTCAGCAAATGGGTCATCTGTAGTGTATTTTGCCTTTTTCAGGTTTTTGTCGTTAAATGAATCAACATCATAAATGATGGTTGCCGAAGGCTCTAAAAATTTAGCATTTGCCTTAACAGCAGCGGGATTCATGGCAACCAGCACATGTGCCTTGTCGCCAGGTGTATGAATTTTTTTGTTCCCGAAATGAACCTGAAAACCAGAAACGCCACCAACTGTGCCTTGTGGGGCCCTGATTTCTGAAGGGTAATCAGGAAACGTTGAAATATCGTTTCCAACTAATGCCGTAGCATCAGAAAACAAAGTTCCGGTCAGCTGCATCCCGTCCCCCGAATCTCCGGAGAACCGAATGGCCACCTGATCTAATTCAATAACTTTTGTATCCTTTGTCATGGTATATAAAATGTTGGTTTTGTTACAAAAAGACTTATATTACTGAATACGAACCTGCATTCAATATTCTACAATTAAAATGATATTTGTTGGATTTTCAGCGCAAACAAAAATAACCAACCTGTTTGAATTTTCAAGATTTTTGATGGACGAAAGTGAAATATGTCATATTTTTAACTTTAAATAAAAGTGATTACAATTCTTTTTAATCAAAAAAGCTTTTACTTTGTTAGTTTAAATAATCAAACAACACTTTTTTATGGCCTTAATTAAATCAGTTAACAATAAAACACCTCAAATTGGCGAAAACTGTTTTTTAGCCGAGAACGCAACAATTGTTGGTGATGTTACCATGGGAAATGGTTGCAGCTTATGGTTCAATGCTGTTTTGAGGGGTGACGTTCACTATATTAAACTTGGCAACAATGTTAATGTACAGGATAATGCCGTAATTCACTGTACATATAAAAAGTCGCCTACCAACGTTGGCAACAATGTTTCGATAGCCCATGGTGCCATTGTTCATGGCTGCACCATCCACGACAATGTGCTGGTTGGCATGAATGCCGTTGTACTTGACGATGCCGTAATTGAAAGCAACAGCATTATTGCTGCCGGTTCGGTAGTGACTAAAGGTACAGTTGTAAAATCGGGCAGCGTTTATGCAGGTACGCCGGCCAAAAAAATCAAAGACATCAGCCCCGAACTTTTACAGGGTGAAATCGAGAGAATTGCAAATAATTATCACATGTACGCTGGTTGGTACAAATAATAGTGACAAAAAAAAATAATTAATTCAGCATGATACAACAAAAAACAATTCATTTACCAAATCACAAAAGGGGTTTCCATTTAATCACGTCAACAATTTTGCGTGAACTTGGCGAACTTCCTGAAACAGGTATGGTAAATTTACTCATACAACATACATCAGCTGCTTTAACTTTGAACGAAAATGCCGACCCAGATGTAAGAACCGACCTGAAAAGTTTTACAAACAAACTTATTCCTGAAAACGACCCGGTTTACACCCACGTGCTCGAAGGCAGCGACGATATGCCTGCGCACATTAAATCATCGCTTTTCGGTGCCAGTTTAACAATCCCAATCACCAACAAACGCCTCAACCTTGGAACCTGGCAGGGCATATACCTTTGTGAATTTCGAAACCACGGAAGTTCACGCAGAATAGTAGCAACCATTTACAGTTAACCGATGAGAAAACTATTAACAACCATAATATTAGGCCTGACCGCATTATCGCTAATGGCACAGGAAAAAGGTTTAGGAATTGCCATCAAATCCTCAACAATGGGCATTGGTGGCGATGTGGTATATAAGTTCCACAAACGCATGTCGGCGCGGGTTGGTTACGACTATTTTCGTGTTAACCGTCCTATATCATTCGATCAGGCCGATGTTTCTTACAAAGAGAATGTAAATATCAGGCTAGGGGGCCTTTCTGCCCTATATGATTTTTTTATCATTCCATCGATACACTTTACGGCTGGGCTCGCATTGAACCAATTCAATGCTGGTTTTTCCGGCGAAGCCACCAGCAATTACACACTGGGTGAACTTGAAATACCCGCCGAGCAAATTGGTGATTTCAAATTTGAGGCCGGCCCGGGACTGCCCGTTTCGCCATATCTGGGTGTGGGTTTCGGAAAAACATTAGGCAGCAAACTTATCGGCTTCAACTTCGAAATTGGAAGCTATTATCAAGGCAGCCCCAATGTAAGCATTCATTCAACAGGGTTAACAGGTCCTACATCAAAACCCGAACACGAACAAGCTGAACTATTTGAATCGCAAATCAGCCAGTATAATTTATACCCCGTAATCAGGGGTAGTGTATCATTTAAAATTTTCAACATACAATAACCTGCAATATGATACGGAACACAAGAAGCACCATAATCACAGCCATTCTTTTTATGGTTTCATTGAGCAGTTGTGACGATTTACTAAACAACCCGCTAAAAGACAAAGAAACCGGCGAAGACATTACATTAATACTGGTTGACCCCAATGTGTTTAACACCCGACTTTCAATACATATTATTGATGAAACAAACGGAAATTACATAAACGATGCCGAAATTTTGTTCTCATTCAGCGGCAACGATGCACAATATGTTGTTGATGCAGGCGGAACGCACCGGTCATTCATGAAAACAAATAGTGGTAAAGCGGAGGCTTTTATTGATCCTAATGTTGAAATAAGCAAAGACAACCCTGTTGAACTCACCTTATTTTGTGATGCAACTGAAGAAGATTTGTATGCCTATCCTGTTGAAGTTAGCTACACAAGCGAAGGCAATTACGACATTATCATATCAATGTTCCCTTCAAGCTCTGCAAATACAAGTACACCACCATTTGAATTATTATTAAACAACAACCCAATTAATGAATATTACCCCAACTGGGACATTATCGATAAAGTAGTTCAGCAAAATGGGAAAACATATTATGGCATTTACCGTGGCAACCAGCCCCGCCCGGCAACTGTAACAACAACCACGCCTGATATTCCACTTTCGGACTGGGGGTTTGAAGGTTACCATGTCAGCACAAACGAACAACAATTTTTATTCGACTTAACAAATAACGCTGTCAATATTCCTGAAAACACACTACAATTTAAAGCCTTTCTTGCCTCTGAAAACAGTAATTACGAAAAATGCGAAGAAGGAATCAACTTCGAAATATCCGGCATAAATGAGTTAAACGGGACCGGAAATTTCGACTATGAAATATTAGCCGATAACAAGGTCATAAAAAAAGGAAAAGTAGGCGTAACCGAAATGCCACAATTAATAAATACAGATGCCTTTTTCTATCCTGTTGGCGCAGATAACTATATTGTAAATGTATTTGACGATAACCAATACACTCTTTCACCTGAGTCGTTTAACACAAAAAGTATTTGTGAACAAACTTTCAAATTGAAAGCTACGCCAAAAAACAACCTTGAAACCTATAATGTTGTTGTCAGCTTTTACTGTGACAATAGCACTTTAGGCATTGCCCCATCTGCCAATGGTTATTTTAACCTAAAAAACGATGAACAAAACAGCACTATATTTAGTTTTAATGAAGGCGTTGCCACTTTACAATTACTGCCCGATGAAATTTACAGCATAAATGCAACAATTGTAGGTACTGAAATGGAATTTGATTTTCCGACAAATGAAGAGAAAATCGACGAAGTAATTGAAGAAGCAGCCTACAACCGGGAAGAAATTGAATATATTGATTACAACTTTGAAAATGGTGAAAACGGAATAAACACCATCAAAGTAAAAGCATATTTCAATAGCGGCAAATGTCCGTTTTAACATTTTATCATTAAAAATACTTATAATTTATCAACAAAAAAGCTGAAATATTTTCATTTTAAAAAAATATTGTCATATTTGCAGCAAATAAATAAAAGACATGAACACAAGCATTATTATATCACTCATTAGCCTACTCGGTATTCTTATTCTAGGAAAGCTGAAATGAGAGTGGTATGCATATGCAAAACATAAAAAAATTGTAAAGCCATTCTCAAATAAAGAGAGTGGCTTTTTTATTAAAAATAATTGTTAAACAAGCCGAATATCGGCATAAAACGAAAAACCATGAGCGACAGGTTGTACATTTTCGACACAACATTACGCGACGGGGAACAAGTTCCCGGGTGCCAGTTGAACACAATTGAAAAAATTGAAGTAGCCAAAGCACTCGAAGAACTCGGCGTTGATGTTATCGAAGCCGGTTTCCCGGTATCGAGCCCCGGCGATTTCAACTCGGTGGTCGAAATATCAAAGGCCGTTACCTGGCCAACTATTTGCGCATTAACACGCGCAGTTGAAAAAGATATCGATGTTGCAGCCGATGCCCTTAAGCACGCTAAAAAAGGCAGGATACACACCGGCATTGGCACATCGCCATACCACATAAAATATAAGCTCAACTCTAACCAGGACGATATACTTGAACGGGCGGTTGCCGCAGTTAAATACGCTAAAAAATACGTCGAAGACGTTGAATTTTATGCTGAAGATGCTGGTCGTACCGACAATGTTTACCTGGCCAAAGTTGTTGAAGCTGTTATAAAAGCGGGGGCAACAGTTGTCAACATTCCCGACACAACGGGCTATACCATGCCTCACGAGTTTGGCGAAAAAATTAAGTTCCTGATGGAAAATGTGAAAGGTGTGCATAATGCTATCATTTCAACACATTGCCACAACGACTTAGGGATGGCCACAGCAAACTCGGTGAGCGGAATCCTGAACGGCGCCCGCCAGGTTGAAGTAACCATGAACGGTATTGGTGAACGTGCCGGCAATACTTCGCTGGAAGAAGTAGTAATGACCTTTAAAAGCCGCGAAAAAGAAATGGGGATTACCACTAATATTAATACCCAGCACATATACAAAACCAGCCGCCTGGTATCGAGCCTGATGAATATGCCCGTGCAACCCAACAAGGCCATTGTTGGGCGCAATGCATTTGCCCATTCTTCAGGTATCCATCAGGATGGCGTTTTGAAAAACCGTGAAAACTACGAAATTATCGACCCGGCAGACGTGGGCATCAACGAATCGTCAATATTGCTTACAGCACGGAGCGGACGAGCTGCGCTGAAGCACAACCTGCAAAACCTGGGCATTGTGCTCGAAACCGAAAAGCTTAATGAAGTATATCAGGAATTTTTAAAACTGGCAGATAAGAAAAAGGATATCAAAGAAGACGACTTGCTAATGCTGGCTGGCGAAGTACGCCACCAAAACGACCGCATTAAACTCGATTACCTGCAAGTGTTAACCGGTCAGTCACTTGAACCAATGGCCAGCGTCCGCTTGATAATTGCCGGTGAAAAATTCTCGGCCACCTCTAGTGGTAACGGCCCTGTTGATGCAGCCATTAATGCAGTAAAACAAATCATTACCCGACAGGTTACTGTTGAAGAATTTTTGATACAGGCCATCACAAAGGGAAGCGACGATGTAGGTAAGGTACATATGACCATTAGCCACATCGACCGCGATTATCATGGTTTTGGCGCTCACACCGACATTATTACAGCATCGGTTGAAGCATACCTGGACGCCATAAACAAAATTGTGGTGGTAAACCAGTAAATTAAAACATAAACAATAAAAACAAATACGATAATGCGGCCAATCCGGCTCTCCTATAGCCAAGAGGCCTTAATTAATTCTTATGGAAGCAAAAACATTATTTGACAAAGTTTGGGATGCCCATGTAGTGAAAAAAGTTGAAGGTGGCCCCAATGTTTTATACATCGACCGTCATTTCATCCACGAGGTAACCAGTCCGGTTGCATTTTTAGGATTGAAAAACCGCGGCCTAAAAGTTGCCCGCCCCGACCAAACAACTGCAACACCCGACCATAACGTCCCCACTACCAATCAACACTTGTCAATTGTTGATGAACTTTCGCGCAACCAGGTAGACAAACTGAAAACCAATTGCGAGGAACATGGAATAACGTTCCACGGGCTAGGTACCGAAGGGCATGGAGTGGTTCACATTATTGGCCCCGAACAAGGCCTTACCCAACCCGGGATGACCATTGTATGCGGCGACAGCCATACATCAACACACGGTGCATTTGGAGCCATTGCATTTGGCATCGGCACCAGCGAGGTTGAAATGGCTCTGGCAAGTCAATGTATCATGCAGCCCAAACCTAAAAAAATGCGCATTACGGTTAACGGCAACTTAAAACCAGGGGTTACTGCAAAAGATATTGCATTATACATCATTGCCAAATTATCAACATCAGGCGGAACAGGCCATTTTATTGAATATGCAGGTTCAGCTTTTAAACAACTTTCGATGGAAGGACGCATGACCGTATGCAACCTTAGTATCGAAAGCGGTGCCCGTGGTGGACTGATTGCTCCCGATGAAACAACTTTTGAATACGTTAAAGGACGAAAATACGCACCTAAGGGCGAAGACTGGGATAAAGCCCTGGCTTACTGGAAAACACTAAAAACTGACGATGACGCAGTTTTTGACACAGAATACACTTTTGATGCTGCCGACATTGAGCCAATGATTACCTACGGTACCAACCCGGGCATGGGCATCAAAATAACAGAAAACATCCCAACAAGCGATGGCCTTAAAGGCAACGACAAAAAAAGCTTTCAGAAGTCACTCGAATACATGGGGTTTAAAGAAGGCGAACCCATTTTGGGAAAACCTGTTGACTATGTATTCCTGGGCAGCTGCACAAACGGCCGTATCGAAGACTTTAGGGTATTCACTGAATATGTAAAAGGCAAGAAAAAAGCCGACAATGTAGTTGCATGGTTAGTTCCGGGTTCTGTTGCAGTTGAAAAACAAATCAGGGAAGAAGGCTTAGTCGAAATTTTGGAAGAAGCCGGTTTTGAAATGCGCCAACCGGGCTGCTCAGCATGCCTGGCAATGAACCCCGACAAAGTGCCTGCCGGAAAATATGCGGTATCGACTACCAACCGCAATTTTGAAGGCCGCCAGGGACCAAAGTCACGCACCCTGCTTGCCAGCCCGCTGGTTGCAGCTGCATGTGCCGTAAATGGCAAAGTGAGCCTTCCATAAATATTTATTTTTCATTATTGATAATTTAGTATTGTATGGACAAGCAAGAACTCAGACAAAATAATAATTCATAAATAATAAATTAAAGATGCCAATAGATAAATTTACAACATTCGAAAGCCAAGCGGTACCACTTCCTATTGAGAACGTAGATACCGACCAGATTATTCCTGCCCGTTTCTTAAAGGCTGTTGAAAGGAAAGGATTTGGAGAAAACTTATTTCGCGACTGGCGTTACCTCGAAGGTGATGAACCTAATCCCGAATTCGTGATGAACAAACCTGAATATTCCGGTTCAATTCTTGTTGCCGGTAAAAACTTCGGGAGCGGATCAAGCCGCGAACATGCTGCATGGGCTATTTACGATGCTGGTTTCAGGGTTGTTGTCTCAAGTTTTTTCGCCGATATTTTTAAAGGGAATGCCTTAAACAATGGCTTATTGCCAGTGCAGGTTACCCCCGAGTATCTCGAAGAAGTTTTTGAAACCATCGAGAAAGACAACAAGGCAAAATTCACGGTAAATCTCGAAAATCAGACCTTTACCAACAACACAACCGGAAACTCGTTTGAATTTGAAATCAACCCTTATAAAAAAACATGTTTGCTAAATGGATACGACGATATCGACTATCTGGTAAATATGAAAGACGAAATTGAAGCTTACGAGCAAAACCGATAAGTGAATATGATTGTTGTTATTGTTTGCGAATAATAAATATCCAAAAACAATAACAACAACTTTTATGACATTTCAAATAAACAATGGTATGGCAGGCAACCTAATAAAAATATTAGACACAACCCTTCGCGACGGGGAGCAAACAACAGGCGTTTCATTCAATGAAATGGAAAAGCTCAGTATGGCACAGGTTTTTCTAAACGATTTAAAAATCGACCGGCTCGAAGTAGCCTCAGCCAGGGTGTCAGAGGGTGAATTTAAGGGTGTACAGCGCATTACAAAATGGGCAGCTAAAAACAATCATCTCGATAAAATTGAGGTACTGGGGTTTGTTGACAATGGAGTGTCTATCGACTGGATTTTTGAATCGGGGGCCCGCGCAATGAACCTTTTACTTAAAGGCTCGTACAAGCATGTTACCGAACAACTCCGGAAAACACCCGAAGAACACCTGGCCGATGCCAAACGCAACATTGAAATGGCAACCCAAAAAGGGCTTACTGTTAATATATATCTCGAGGACTGGTCGAACGGTATGCGAAACTCAAAAGACTACGTGCATTTCATGCTCGATGGGCTAAAGGATTCTGCTGTTAAGCACTATATGCTTCCCGACACACTCGGCATATTAGACCCCGACGAAACATTTGCTTTCTGTAGTGAAATAATA
>JASMTI010000227.1:0-15870 GCA_041694375.1 Bacteroidales bacterium
CAATCCCGATATTATACATTGCCACAACCATACCCTTATTAACCTTATTCGCATCCCTTTAAAAGCTAATAAGTATTTAACAGTACATGGCATTGGGTATCCTGTTAACAATTTTAAAAAATACGATAAACTGTTTGCCATATCCGATAGCGTAAAAAACGATATACTATCAAACGAAAATTTTAATGTGCAGGTAGTGTATAATGGCATTAAAACAGAATTGCTGAAACAAAAGGAAAATGGCAAACCCAAAAACACATTTAAAATTGCACAAGTAGGTAGGCTTGAACACGAAAAAAAAGGGCAACACATTTTAATTGAAGCACTAAAACAACTTAAACACAACCGGCCTGAAATCCATTTCAAATTAGATATTATTGGAGAAGGCCCTTCTTTAAATTACCTGCAACAATTAGTAAAAAACAATAGCTTAACGCAACATATTTTCTTCACAGGCAATAAATCACGCTCCTATGTGTACGATAATTTATGCAATTATGATTTATTAGTACAACCATCATTGTACGAAGGATTTGGCTTAACCGTTGCCGAAGCCATGGCAGCGAAAGTTCCAGTGTTGGTTTCAAACATTCATGGTCCTATGGAAATCATAAAAAAAGGCGAATACGGTGCGTTTTTCGAATCAGAAAACGTGAATGATTGTGCAAAGAAAATTGAGTATATTAATGAAAATTATAATGAGTTTTTTGAAATTGCTGAACAGGCATTGGAATACTGCCAGCATAATTTTTCAATAAGCTCAACAGCAAATAATTACATAAAATACTATTGAAAATGCAAATTAAAAATAACCACCTCCTCTTCATCGGCCCCTATTCAAAAAAACCCAAAGGCGGGGTATCGTTTGTGTTGAGTGAGTATGAAAAACTATTTCCAGATGCTTATTTTGTTGCTTCAACAAAGTCTAAAAATAAACTCACAAAAATTTTTGGATTTATTTGGGGTATTATACACTTTGTTTTTTTATTAACAACTCGCCCTAAAATAAAAATAATACACATTCATGGTGCATCGTACAGTAGTTTTAAGCGGAAATATATTATTTATAAAATTGCGAAATTTTTCAATAAAAAAGTGATTTATCATATTCATGGTGGTGCTTTTCATCAATTTTATAACGAAGCGAAAACCGGCTTAAAACAAAAAATTCAAAGAATTATCAATAATTCTGATGCCATCGTTTGCTTGTCAAATCACTGGAAAGATTTTTATTCAACACATTTTACCCCTCAATATGTTACAATAATTCCGAATATTATTCCAAGACCAAATAAAGAATTTGTTTTAAAAATAAAATCACAAAAAATCGAATTCCTTTTTTTAGTTTTAAGTATTGCCCTCACTCGTAATACGAGCATGTTGAACCAAAATGATAATTATAATTCCAATTAACAATATATTTTCCATGCAAACATTAGCCATATTAGCATCTGTCGATTTTCAAAATCTTTTATTGAACAACAAAGAACGGACAATAGGAGGTACTTCTTCAGTAATAAAGAACATACTTGATTATCTGGATTTTAAGTCAATTATTCTTCTAGGCGTTACTAATCATAGGAGTGAATTAAACAAAGAAATTTTAATTACACCAAAAATTACATTCATCCCAGTTATTTACATTCCTCAAAAAAATATTATTCCCAGCCGGTTGCATGTGTTTTATAAAAGCACGGTAATTAATAAATATCTTAAAAAACATAAGGTAGATGTGGTTTATTCTCATAGTATGGAAATGTCTTATTGGTTAGATAATCAATTCTATATTGTAGAACACATGCATGGTGCCGTAAATGCTATAAAACGTTCAAAATATAGAATTCTAAGAACACCTCTTTTCATAAAACTCTGGGAACAAATAAGAAAAAAGGCTTTAATGAAGGCTAATAGTATTATTGCTATTGATGAAGCTTGTTTTGAACTGGCTTCGAAATATAATAATGAGAAAAATATTCACTTAATCCGAAATTTTGTTGATACTAAAGTATACTATAGAGATGATACTCAATCTGAAATTTTGGCAGAGATAAAAAACAAGAAAATTGTATTATTTGTTGGCAGAATTGAAGAGGTTAAGGGGTTGGAATTATTTGTTGATGTTGTAGTAGAACTAAATAAACATCAAAATGATTGGATAGGTGTTATTGTTGGCAAAGGCACGTATGAAGATAAGCTGAAAGACTATATTCAAAAACAACAAATAAACGACACCATTATTTTTCCTGGTCCGGTTTATAACCAAAACGAACTACGAAGAATTTACAATCAGGCTGAAATATTACTTTTAACATCATATCACGAAGGAATTCCTATGACTATTTTAGAAAGTCTTGCATGTGGCACACCGGTGCTTTCTAGTGATGTTGGGGGGATAAGTAAGTTAGCAACAAGTGATGTGATGTGTTTTACCATAAAAGAAAGAGACGCAAGTCTTTTTGCACATAATATTATTGAGATTTCGGCAATGCCTATGCACGACAATAGAGAATTTCCATATAGCTCTCTCATTTTATCAAATAAAATTAATCAGATACTTAAAAATGAGTCTAAAAAAGTATAAAAAAATAATTTTTTGTCCGGTACCATTACCACCCCCATACTACGGGTCAAATATGGCAACAAAAGACATTCTTGATAGCAGTGTTTTAAATGAAACTTTCAATTTAGAAATAATACCTCTAAGTTATAATAAAGATACGTCAAAGGTTGGGAAACTTGAAATAAAAAAGTTTTTGCTAATATTTAAGAATTTTATTGTAATTCTTAGAGAATCTTTTAGAAAATATGATTTGGTTTATTTTGTGCCAGCTGTAACAGGCTTTGCTTTTATACGTGATTTATTATTGCTTTTACCGTTAAAAATAGCAAAAAAGAATATTTTAATCCATATACATGGTAAGGGAATAAAAGCTCAAGCAGAAAAAAGTAAAATTTATAAATTGTTATACAAATTCTTTTTCAAAAACACTTCGGTTATTTGTTTATCAGAACGATTGGTTTTTGATATAAAAGATGTCTTTGATGGTACGGTGTATATTGTAAATAACGGCATACAGGTTGTAAATTATCCGGCACAAAAAAACAAGAATGAGATACCTGTAATTTTATATCTATCCAATTTTATTGAAACAAAGGGTATTCTTGTTTTACTTGAAGCGGCTCATTTGTTGAAATCTCAAAATATTAAATTTAAATTGAACCTCGTTGGAGCTCCACGGGGTGATATAATGAAAAAAATGAATCACCTCATTGAAAAATATGACTTGCAAGACCAAATTATTTCAATGGGCCCAAAATACGATAATGAAAAAAAAGAAGCTTTTCAAAATGCGGATATCTTTGTTTTTCCAACATATTATCCACTAGAAACCTGGGGATTAGTTAATATTGAAGCGATGCAGGCTTCTTTACCTGTTATTTCTACCAATGAAGGAGCTATCCCGGATATCATTGATGATGGCATTACCGGTTTTATCGTAAAAAAACAAGATGCATCCGACTTAGCTGAAAAAATTGCCATTTTGCTAAAGGATGAAAAATTAAGAATTGAAATGGGGGAAAAAGGAAAGGAAAAATTCCTAAATAACTATACCTACGAGATTATTGAAAAAAGAATTGTAGAAGTTTTTAATAAAGCAATAGAATAAATGCAACAACTCACTCAAAAACTCTCCAACGGTGAAATGACCGTTCAGGAAATGCCGGCACCGGTGTTAGGAAAAGGCATGGTGCTGGTAAAAAACCATTATTCGCTCATCAGCGCCGGTACAGAGGGCAGCACGGCCAGCACAGCCCGCAAAAGTTTGATTGGCAAAGCCAAAGAACGCCCGCAACAGGTAAAACAGGTGCTGGAGGTACTGGCGCAGCAGGGGCCGGTGCAAACCTACCGGGCAGTAAGCAAAAAGCTGGAGGCCTATTCACCACTGGGCTATTCTTCGGCAGGCGAGGTTATAGCAGTGGGAGAAGATGTTACGCAATTTACCACAGGCGATTGGGTAGCCTGTGCCGGCGTTAATTTTGCCAACCATGCCGAGATTATCGCTGTACCGGTGAACCTTTGTGTAAAATTGCCGGAAAATACAGACCTAAAAGCCGCGTCATACAACACATTGGGCGCCATTGCGCTGCAAAGCATCCGGCAGGCCGATTTGCGCCTGGGCGAAACCTGCGCCGTCGTTGGGTTGGGATTGCTGGGGCAGCTAACCGGCCTTATGCTTAAAGCATCGGGCGTAAATGTAATTGGAATAGACGTAAGCGAACCGCCTGTTAAACTGGCACAGCAACATTTTGCCGGTTTGGCGCTTACCCGCAACACACCGGGCATTGAAAATCAAATAGCCGAATACACCAACGGCCTGGGTGCCGATGCGGTAATTATTGCCGCTGCCACAACCAGTGCCGACCCCATCAACTTTGCAGGGGCCATTGCCCGCAAAAAAGGCAAAGTGGTTATTCTGGGCGCTGTACCCACCGGCTTTGAGCGCGACCCGTACTGGTACAAAAAAGAACTGGAACTGAAAATGTCGTGCTCTTATGGTCCCGGCCGCTACGACCTGAACTACGAGGAAAAGGGAATCGACTACCCGGCTGCCTACGTCCGCTGGACCGAAAAACGCAACATGGAAGCCTTTCAGCAATTGCTGGCAAGCGGCACAATGGATATCAGCTACCTCACCACCCACGAATTCTCGCTGGAGGATGCCCCCAAAGCCTACGACATGATTGTAAACAAGTCGGAACCTTATCTGGGCATCATCCTTAAATACAACACAGAAAAACCGGTTCAGCTTCAAAACAAAGTAAAAACCGGTGAGGCAAAACCGGTATCCAAAATTAACATCGGTTTTATTGGCGCAGGCAGTTATGCACAAGGCAACTTGCTTCCCAATATTCCAAAAAACAACGATATGGTGTGCAAAGGCGTGTTAACCAACAACGGCACCACCTCCAAACGGGTAGCCGAACGTTTCGGTTTCGAGTTCTGCACTTCCAACGAAAAAGACATCCTCGAAAACCCGGTCATCAACACCCTCTTCATCGCCACCCGCCACGATTCCCATGCCCAATACGTACTAAAAGGCCTCGAAGCCGGTAAACACATCTTTGTTGAAAAACCCTTGTGTTTAACCATAGACGAACTGGAACAGATTAAAAACGAGCAACAGGCAACAAGCAACAAGCAACAAGTAATGGTCGGTTTCAACCGCCGTTTCAGTTCCCTTTCAACACAACTCAAAAAACAAATGGGCAACGGTCCCATGAGTTTAATTTACCGTGTCAATGCCGGCCACATCCCCGGCGATACCTGGATTCAGGACATGGAAATTGGCGGTGGCCGCATCATTGGCGAGGCCTGCCATTTTATCGATTACCTCACCTGGATTAACGGCAGCCTGCCCGTTTCGGTTTATGCTTCGGCATTGCCCGTTGCCGGTGGGTTTAACGACACAGTGAATATCAATATAAACTTTGCCAATGGCTCAACCGGTATGGTGGCTTATTACGCCAATGGGCCAAAGTCGATGCCCAAAGAGTACATCGAAGTGTTTCACAATGGCTCATCAGGGGTAATCAACAATTTTAAAGAGTTACGTATGTTTGGCAAAACCAAACAAAAAAAGAAACTGCTCAACCTCGACAAAGGGCAAAAACAAATGGTAGAACAGTTCCTGCAAAGCCTGCTAACCGGCAAACCGCTGATTTCCTTTGAAGAAATAGTGGCCGTTACCAAAGCCACCTTTGCGGTACTGGAATCCATCAAAACCGGGCAGGTAGTAAAAATTGATTGAACACGGATATTACGAATGCAACGGATGTTCACAGATAAAAAATAAAATCCGTGCAAACCCGTCCAATCTGTGTCATCCGTGTTCCAATAAACAGCATTGAAAATCCGTATAATCCGTGTCATCAGTGTTCTAAAAAATACAAAATATTATGCTACACGAAAACATCACCAAAAAGATCATCGAAGCCTTTTACAAAGTTTACAACCAATTAGGCTATGGCTTCCTCGAAAAAGTGTATCAGAATTCCATGCTTATCGAACTAAAACGGATGAGTTTCGAATGCAAAAGTCAACATCGCATAAAAGTTTATTACGACGAATACGAGGTAGGGGATTATTTTGCGGACATCATCGTTGACGATTCCGTTATTATCGAAAATAAAGCCAGCGAAGGGCTCTGCGAAGCCAACGAAAACCAGTTGATAAATTATTTAAAAGCTACCAATATAGAAGTTGGGCTACTTTTAAATTTTGGCAAAGAACCCGAGTTCCGGCGCAAAATATTTACAAACGACAGAAAAAAATTTAGAACACAGATTTAAAAAGAACACGGATAGAACGAATATAACAGATAGGCACAGATAAAAAATAGTCCGCTTAAATCTGTCTAATCCGTGTCATCAGCGTTCCAAGAAAGATTGAACACAGATGCAACGGATGCTCACAGATATTAAAAATTCGTGTAAACCCGTCTAATCTGCGTCATCCGTGTTCCAAAGGTATTCATCTGTGCCTATCTGTCCAACCCGTGACATCCGTGTTCCAATAATAATCTACCTACATGTTCAACACATCATTTCTCAAGCTCAAATCCTACTGCGAAGCCCAAAACTTTGCCGGCTGGGACCCTTATGACGGCCTCAACTCTAAAGTTTTTCAGGCTACTCCTTTCAAACATTGGGATTTGGCCCGCCTGGCGTGGATACAAGGTTTTAAACGCAGCCCCATCAATTTCAGAAAACTGTTGCTCGTACCCAAAGAACACAACGCCAAAGGCATCGGCCTGTTTTTAACCGGTTACTGCAACATTTACAAGGCACAACAAACCTCAGGTAAAGAAGAATTGGGCACACAACAGGAAATACTGGATAAAATAAATTATTTAGCCACTTTGCTTATTTCCCTTCAATCAAAAGGATATTCAGGCGCTTGCTGGGGCTACAATTTCGACTGGCAGGCACGCCGGCTGTTTCTTTTTCCAAAAAATACGCCTACGGTTGTAGCCACCACTTTTGCAGCTACTGCATTGTTTCAGGCGTATGAAATCACCAAAAACAAAAACTGGCTCAATACCGCTCTTTCGGCCGCAAAATTCATTTTAAACGATTTAAACCGTACACCCAAAAAGCAGGGTTTTCTGTTTTCATACTCTCCGCTGGAAGGAAACAACACGGTATATAATGCATCGCTGTTAGGCAGCAAACTATTAAGCTACTGCTATCGTTATACAAAAGATGAAAACTTGAAAACCACTGCACGCGACAGCATTTTGGCCTGCACCAATGCACAACAATCCGATGGTTCGTGGCTGTATGGCGAACTGCCGGTGCAAAACTGGATTGACAGTTTCCACACCGGCTACAATTTAGATGCCTTACAAACATATCAGGATTTAACCGGCGACACAACTTTTCAGGAACACATCGCAAAAGGTTTCGAGTTTTACATTCAAAACTTCTTTCTGGAAGACGGCACACCCAAATATTACCACAATAAAACATATCCTATCGATATTCATTGTCCGGCACAATTGTTTGTTACGCTGAACCGTCTGAATAGATTTGAAGAACACCAGCAAATGGCCAAAAAGGTCATGAACTGGACCATCCAAAAAATGCAAAATAAAAAAGGCTATTTTTACTACCAAATAAAAAAAGGCATCAGTTCCAAAATACCCTACATGCGCTGGAGCAACGCCTTTATGTTTTATGCCAAGTCGTATTACTTTTTAAACAACACATAATGAACCATACAACCATTAACGGCATCCGTGTTTTCAGCTTTTCCACCCGCGATGAGCTTATAAATTACATTGAAAAAGAAAAGAAAAGCCTCATAGCCATCAATGCCGAAAAAATACTTCATGCTACCGAAGAAACACGCGCCTTAATAAATAAAAACATAGGTTATGCCGATGGCATTGGTGCGGTATGGGCTTTACATAAAAAAGGGTTTAACGAGGCAATCAAAATTCCCGGCTGTGAGCTTTGGTTAGATATTATTGCACACCTTTACCAAAACAAAAGTTTTTATCTGGTAGGCTCCAAAGAAGAAGTGATACAACAAACGGTTTCAAAACTTAACAATCAATTCCCAAACATTAACATTTTAGGTTTTCGCAACGGCTACATCAAAACAGAAGCAGAAAAACAAACACTAATAAAAGACATAGCCAATAAAAAGCCCGATGTGGTGTTTGTGGCCATGGGCTCGCCCAAACAAGAACAGCTTATGCAGGAAATGCAACAACACCACCCTGCAATTTATCAGGGCCTCGGCGGTAGTTTCGATGTATATGTAGGCAATGTAGAACGCGCCCCGCGTTGGTGGGTAAAAAACAATTTAGAGTGGACATACAGGTTGGTAAAACAACCTACACGCATCAAACGGCAAATCCATTTGGTGCGTTTCTTTTTAAAAATCTTGTTTAATCGCATTTAACCATGTAATTCACCTTTTCCAAAGTTCAAAACTTTGGAAAAGGTTGCAATAAAATCCCCAACATGAGAACAACACAAAACCCGTATTCTGTTTACGATCTTCTTGGTTACTTAATACCAGGACTTTTGTCAATTTTAGGCACCAGTCTAATGTTCGATAATGACTTTTCAAAAGGGCAATTAACCGCAGGTTTCTGGAAATCAATAAATATCGATGCTTTTAGCCTGAATCATATTGTCCCATTACTCATTATCGCCTATTTAACCGGGCATCTTTTAAGCTACCTGTCAGCAATGACCATTGAAAAATTTTCAATTTGGTCAATTGGCTACCCTACAGAATACCTTTTACATAATCTAAAAAACAAGCAGCAGAAAAAATCATTATTCAAATTTGAATTTTTGAAGAAGTATTATACGCCTGATAAAAAACCAAATTTTTTCATCTATGTATTACGCTCACTGCTATTAATCTTATTATTGCCTTTGTTCCTTCCATTGTCAATTGCATCACTTCTACTCAATATGCACATAACAATAAAAAAACCAATGGATAGTTATTTAGCATCGTACAGTATGATGAAGATTAAAAGTTACTACAAAAATGAAAATTTCAAACTCAAAAACAAGTTTCTTAAAGAATTTGATTGGTTTAGGCCATTGAGTCATTATGTAACAGAAAACTATCCCCAACACGCACAAAAAATACAAAATTATGTTGCTCTTTACGGATTCAACAGAAATATATGTCTGATGACAATCTCATTCTTTTGGTTTTTATTATTTAAATCAATTCTTGAAAATCAATTTCTATGCTATTTCCCCATTTTCCTTGTATTTATGTTTTTAGCCGTTGTATTTTATGCCGCCTTTAATAAATTTTTCAGGCGTTACAGTTTAGAGGTTATTATGGCATTCTCAACAAACTGGAAAGAAAAATGAAACGATAAATTTATTCATTCCACCTTTTTGACTGCATTAAAGATTGCTTACGCCCTTTCAGGGCTTCATAAAAAAATTAACACACTCAAAAACGTAGGGCTACGCCCCACGCTAGTGCTTTAAGGCCGTTGGCCTTAGCGTAACGCGGACATTCATGTCCGCGTCCCAACACCTTTAAACCCTTTAAAAAAGCGTTTTCCTCTTAGCGCTTCGTATCTGGGCAATGCGGTCAAACGGAGGGAAGTTTTATAACCCGTTTTACTGAGCTGCAGAACAAAAAGGAAACAAACATGCACCCCGAAACATCAGCGCACAACCTGCCAGTGTCTATAGGACCTGGCAGCGTTTAGTTCTCTGGCTGGGGCAAAAACCACCCCAAAAAACCATTCGGCTAAAGCCCCTAAACAAGGAGATACAACTAACATATCCCCCACTTAAAAGTGGGGGCAATTCAACCGTTCATAACCCATTTTCTCATTGTTTCCATTAACCCAACACCCCATTTCCCCACCAATCCAAAACAATTATCTTTAGTCCAAATTTTGAATCCAAAAATCTCAATAAAATGAAAATCATTTCCGTAGTGGGCGCACGCCCCAACTTTATGAAGATAGCACCGTTTATAAAAGCTATTCACCATCAAAATTCAACTGAGATTTCTCACCCGAAAAAAATCGGGATCGAAATGACACTAAACAACGGGGCAGGTAAAATTGAACATACCCTTGTCCACACCGGCCAACACTACGATGTACGCATGTCCGAGTCTTTTTTCCAATCGCTGGGCATCCCCAACCCCGATATCAACCTCGAAATAGGCTCCGGCACCCACGCCGAGCAGGTAGGCAACACCATGATGGCCTTCGAAAAAGTGTGCCTCGAACATAAACCCGATTGGGTAGTGGTGGTTGGCGATGTAAACGCAACATTAGCCTGCTCCGTAACCGCCAAAAAACTCAACATCAAAGTATGCCACATCGAGGCCGGCCTCCGCAGTGGCGATATGACCATGCCCGAGGAGATCAACCGCCTGGTAACCGACCGTTTAAGCGATTTACTGTTAACACCCGATAAACTATCCATCGAGAACCTCCGCAACGAGGGCACGGCCGAATCGCGCATCCAATTCGTGGGCAACATCATGATCGACACCCTCGAAGCCAACCGCGAAAAAGCCTCAGCATTGCACCTTGAAGATATTTTCAAGCAAAACATAGCTGCCGGCTGTACCCTGCCCACAATTATACCGGGCGATGGCACTTTTGCTGTTATGACCCTGCACCGCCCTTCCAATGTCGATTCCAAAGAGGTATTTGAACCACTCATCAACTTCCTTTTAGGCGAGGTAAGCGGCGTCCACCCGCTAATATGGCCCATCCACCCCCGGGCACGCAAACAATTAGAGAAATTTGGCTTGCTTGATAAAGTCATCAACCACCCCGGCGTGATACTTCTTGAGCCCGTGGGCTACCAAGAGATGCTGCGCCTGAACATGGGCGCCCGCATCATGCTCACCGATAGCGGCGGCTTGCAGGAAGAATGCTGCGTATTGGGCACGCCCTGCCTCACCCTGCGCTGGAACACCGAGCGCCCCGTAACCCTGCGCGAACATGGAGGGGCAAGCGTGTTGGTAGGCAACAACGTAGAACGCATCCGCAACGAGTACAAACAAACCCTGTCCAAAGGCCGCCAACCCTCACGCCCCGAACTGTGGGACGGCCACACCGCCATGCGCTGTGTAGAGGCCATTGTGAATTACAAATAATCGTGGAGCGGACATTCCTGTCCGCCGCCCAACACACTTTAAACCCTTTAAAAAAGCGTTTTCCTTTGATACCATTTATAAAAAAGAACAGGCTATTTTAAATTCATTTTTTTAGTAATCGCTATTACCGCTTTGCACCTGCTTTATACGCCATGCCGGGACCGAATTTCCAAACCAGCCCAGATACACAATAAGGAAAAGAAACAAACATCCAATTCGAAACAGAAATGTTACGCCAGAAACCCCTTTCCGCGAGCGCCATAGCTACTCAGCGGAGGCGCTAGGGGGCAGGGGTAAGACCCAAAAAAAACATTCGGCTAAAGCCCTAAAACAAGGAATTGCAACTTCTTAACCCCGGGCTAAAGCGCCGGGGCAATTCATATCTGCAACTTCGTTTGCAACCCGTTGATTACATGTCATTCCGAGCTTGCGAGGAATCTCAGGTCAAATACAACTAAAACATTAACTGCTAACACGTAGAGCGGACATTCCTGTCCGCTTTTTTTAGTATTAAACCCTTTAAAAAAGCGTTTTCCTTTGATTCCATTTATAAAAAAGAACAGGCTATGCGAATTCTTTTTTATAATGGTGAATGCCGATACATAAAAACAAAGTCATTTTTAAGAAAATGGCTCATGTTTTTAGTAATCGGTATTACCGCCTTGCACTTACGCAATGCCCCTAAACGGACACCGGGTTTCCTAACCCGGTCAGGCATAAAACAAAAAAGAAAAGAAACAAACATGCACCCTGCAAAATCGGAGCTCATTCTGTCAGACTTCGAAAGTCTGACAGGGGTAAAAATACATAAATAACCACTAACCCCATACACATTCAAAATGCATTTCGAATTTTCTAAACATGCCTTACTGCAAATGGAACGGCGTGGAATAAAAAAAGATCATATAGAAAAAATTATTCACAACCCCGACAGTATTACGGAACAGGATAAAGAACTACGAATATATTCAAAGCTTGTAAATGAGTCTTCAAAGGATTATCTTTACAGAGTTTTTATTAACACCCTGAAAGAACCAAAATTAGTGGTAACCGTTTATAAAACATCAAAAATACAAAAGTATGGTTATTAGATACGAAAAAGAATTAGATATAATGTACATCAAACTTTCAGAAGGCAAAGTAGCTGAAAGCGATGAGGAAAAACCGGGCATTATTTTCGATTACGATGAATCGGGCAATATCATGGGAATCGAGATATTAAATGCATCCCAAAAAGTGAACCTGCCAAACGGCGTACAATACGAAGTAGCATAAACCCCTAATAGCTCGGGTTTGCAACTCGTGCTTACATTGCTTACACCCCACGCTAATGCTTTAAACCCTTTTGTAGAGCGGACATTCCTGTCTGCTTTTTTAATTAAACCCTTTATTTAGCACCTTGCAGAAAATATCGCGCCTAGACAGAGGCATAAACATTTATTTAAGAACATTCGGCTAAAGCCCCTAAAAAAAAGACACATCATTTGAACCCCGGGCTAAAGCGCCGGGGCAATTCATATCCATAACTTCGCTTGCAGCCCGTTGATTACGTGTCATTCCGAGCTTGCGAGGAATCTCAGATCAAACACAACTAAAACATCAACTGCTAACACGTAGAACGGACATTCCTGTCCGCTGTCCGCAACACAATACCCTCTAAACCCTTTAGAAAAGGGTTTTCCTTATAGCGCCCCTCACTCCCTCCCCCTCTAAACGGAGGCCGGATTTTCTAACCCGGTTTGCCAAACCACTTAAAAAAGGCAAAACAACAAAAACACAATTATTAACAAAAAAGTTACGATAAAGCTTTATTTAAATTCTTATATTTGTACTTATAGGTTTTAAATCAAATAAAAATCAGTCGAATATGAAGTACACGATAACAATAGATGACAATACAAAGGCTGGTTCAAGCTTACTGGAAATTGCAAAAGGTATTGCCAAAAATTATAAATCAGTAAAAGTTTCAAAAATCAGTGAAGAAGATGAATGGATTGCTTCTGAAATAGATAAATCAATCAAAACAGGCAAAGCCGATAAACAAAAAGTATTGAGTCGCTTCAATATTCAATAAATGAAGGTCGAATTTTCAAAGGCTTTTGACAAACAAACGTCAATTATTAAAGATAAGACATTGCTGAAAAGGATTGGCAGAACCATTAAAAAGGTTATTGACTGCAACACCCTTTCAGAAATATCTAATATCAAACCGATAAAAGGTCATCCAGGTTATTACCGTATCAGAATTGGTCAATACAGGCTAGGCATATCTCTTCAAAAGGATACAGTTTGGTTTCATTTTTTCGGCAAAAGAGACGAATCAACCTACAAAAAGTTCCCATAGAAATCCCCTAATAGCGCAGGTTTGCAACCCGTGTTCACATAGCTTACACCCCACGCTAATGCTTTAAACCCTTTTGTAGAACGGACATTCCTGTCCGCTTTTTTTAAAATTAAACCCTTTAAAAAAGCGTTTTCCTTTGATACCATTTATAAAAAAGAACAGGCTATTTTAAATTCATTTTTTTAGTAATCGGTATTACTGCTTTGCACCTGCTTTATACGCTATGCCGGGACCGAATTTCCAAACCAGCCCAGATAAACAATAAGGAAAAGAAACAAACATCCAATTCGAAACAGAAATGTTACGCCAGAACCCCCTTTCCGCGAGCGCCATAGCTACTCAGCGGAGGCGCTAGAGGGCAGGGGGTAACCCCCAAAAAACCATTCGGCTAAAGCCCCCAAAAAAAAGACACATCATTTTAACCCCGGGCTATGCTTAGATATATGACACCGTGAGCATGTCGAATGGCTCAGCAACCGCCGGGGCAATACATATGCTCCGAACCTGCTCCCCCTACATTTTGAGATCTGGTTTCCCAACCAAGTCATAAACAAAACAAAAAAACAGAATCAGAAAAAAACATTTTCATATATTTGATAAAAAATTAAGCCGATGATAGTTGAACGAATTAATAACGAGATTTTGATTAGAATTCCTGACAATATTAAATCATCCAGGATTCAATCTATTATCGATTATTTACGATATGAGGAATTAACTGCCGATTCCCGGGCTACCCAGAAAGATGTTGACATTTTAAATTCAGCAGCTAAAAAAGGTCGATGGAATAGAATTAAAAAAGAAATTGGATCATAATGAAACGGATTGTAGTTGATACAAACGTAGCATTTAGTGCATTTCTTAATGTTAATAGTCGTATAGGTCAGATCTTAATTAATGGTGCCAGATATTACGATTTTCATTCACCTTCATATATCATGCACGAATTGATTGAGCACAAAGAACGAATAAAAAGTATAGGCAAATTAAGTGACGAAAAATTTATTGAACTATATGGAATGATACTGCATAATGTCCAGATTATAAATCATTCAATAATTCCAAAAAGTTTTTATAAATCCGCAGAAGAGATTTGTCAGGATATTGATATTGATGACACACCTTTTGTTGCCATAAATGATTATTTGAAAGGTAAACTATGGACTGGAGATATGAAGTTGATTAATGGACTCAGCACAAAAGGATACTCGAAAACAATTACTACAAACAGACTATACTCAGACTTTATTCAAAAAGAAAATAATAGATAAAAATAAAGCTTCCTCACCGTAACGCGGACATTCTTATCCGCTTTTTTTGAATTAAACCCTTTAAAAAAGCGTTTTCCTTTGATAACGCTTTGCACCTGCTTAATACTCTACACGAAGGCTGAATCGAAGATCAGCATAGCTAATTTCCTAACCTGGCGTACTCGTCAAATGAAAAAATAATTGTATTGTTTTGTTTTCAATTGTGTAAACTTTAAGCAAAAATTGCATTAATTACCATTTAAAATTATCTTTGAAATAAAAATTATAATGGAAAAATTAATAAATCTACATATCGAAAAACTCCCTGAAGGTTATTATTTGGCTACATCAAATTCCATTCAGGGTTTAGTTGCACAGGGAAGAACGTTATCCGAAACACTTGAAATTGCAAGAGACGTTGCAAAAAAACTACTTGAAGCCAAAGAAGAAGAAAACATTCATCTCATAACACCATCTGACAACTTCGAATATCCATTGGTGATAGGTGTATAAAATAAACAAACGAACTTATATAAAATACCTAAAACACAGGCAATGGGAAGGCTTGGCGGTTTTAGTTACCGTGAGAGAATTAAAAAATTGAAAAAAAGCGGCTTTGAATTTTACCGACAAGCTGCTGGCAGCCATGAGATATGGTACAATCCCAGCTCTCAAAAATTTACAACAATACCTAACCACTCTGGAGATATGCCTGAAGGTACACTCAAAGCAATATTAAAACAGGCGAATATTGATACCGATACCTTTTTACATACAAAATAGAAGCGTTTAAAAACATACACGCGAATTCCCCTAATAGCGCGGGTTTGCAACTCGTGCTTACATTGCTTTCGCCCCACGCTAATGCTTTAAACCCTTTTGTAGAGCGGACATTCCTGTCCGCTTTTTTTATTAAACCCTTTATTTAGCGCCCAGCAGAAAATATCGCGCCTAGACAGAGGCATGAACATTTATTTAAGAACATTTGGCTAAAGCCCTAAACAAGAAGGCTATAACTTTTAACCCCCACTTAAAAGTGGGGGCAATTCATATCCATAACTTCGCTTGCAGCCCACCGATTACATGTCATTCCGAGCTTG
>JASMTI010000228.1:0-17562 GCA_041694375.1 Bacteroidales bacterium
ACTTATGCTGAAACGATAACAGTTAGAAACAAACAATAAAATTATGATATAAAATGGTGCCGCTGTTTCTCTTTTACCACCAAGTGGTAAACGCAATTTCATAAATCTCACATGTATTGTTTTACGAAGTAAGTCGTGTAATTGGTTAATATAAGTAGTAGAGCAATATTTTTTATTAGTATTTTGGGTTAGTAAAGTTTATGAGGCGGCATCATTTTTTTTCTTCTAAATTTCCTGCAAATCAATATTTAAGAATCGTATTATGGAAAACAAAAAAGTTGTTTTAGCTTTCAGCGGCGGCTTAGATACGTCGTTTTGTGCAATGTACCTTGCTAAAGAAAAGGACCTTGAGATTTACACAGCTATTGCCAATACCGGTGGTTTTTCGGATGAAGAACTGGCCGAAATTGAAAAAAGGGCATACAAACTGGGGGCAAAAAAGCATGTAACACTGGATGTGACAAACGAATATTACGAAAAGAGCATACGCTACATGGTGTATGGTAACGTGTTGCGAAATAATACATACCCGATTTCGGTAAGCTCTGAACGGATTTTTCAGGCCATTGCGATTATTCAATATGCCAAAGAAATTGATGCTAAATATGTGGCACACGGAAGTACAGGTGCCGGAAACGACCAGGTGCGCTTCGATTTAACATTTGATGTGTTGGCTCCCGAGATTAAAATTCTTACCCCTACACGCGACATGGAGCTTACCCGTGAATACGAAATTAATTACTTGAAAGATGGTGGGTTTGAAGCTGATTTCACTAAAATGGAATATTCTATTAACGCTGGTTTGTGGGGTACAAGTGTTGGTGGAAAAGAAACTTTAAAGTCAGAACTTACACTGCCAGAGGAAGCATATCCAAGTCAACTGACAGAAAAAGCGGAAAAAGAACTCAAGATTGGCTTCGAGAAAGGTGAAATCATTTCGGTTGACGGCCAAAAATTTGATGATAAAATTAAAGCAATCAGGGCCGTGGAAGCCATTGGGTCAAAATACGCCATTGGCCGTGATATGCACGTGGGTGATACAATTATTGGAATTAAAGGACGTGTTGGTTTTGAAGCTGCTGCACCAATGTTGATTATTAAAGCCCATCAGATGCTCGAAAAACACACCCTTACCAAATGGCAGCAATATTGGAAAGAGCAATTGGGCAACTGGTACGGGATGTTCCTTCACGAATCGCTTTACCTTGAACCGGTTATGCGTGATATTGAAAAATTTCTGGAAAATACCCAAAAAACAGTTACAGGCGAGGTTGCTATAAAGCTCCGTCCATACAGTTTCCAGATGATAGGCGTTGAGAGCCCTAACGATTTGATGAAAGCTGAATTTGGCGAATACGGCGAGATGAATAAAGCCTGGACTTCGGACGATGTGAAAGGATTCACAAAAATCTTGGGGACATCACTAAAAGTTTACAATTCAGTAAACAAAGATTTTTAAATGTCTCATGGCTAAATGCCATGAAATTTGTGGTCAGTTCCTGCCTGTTTCGGAGGATATTGGAAACCAATGACCTAATGACCAATGACTTAATGACTAATGAATGACTTAATGACTAAAGAATGATCAAAGTAGGAATTATTGGAGGGGCCGGCTATACTGCCGGTGAACTGTTAAGAATATTATTGAACCATCCGGATGCTGAAGTTACGTATATACACAGTACCAGTAACGCGGGCAATAAAGTGACTGACATCCATAAAGATTTGCTGGGCGATACTGATTTGATTTTCAGTAGCGAGATGAATTTTGAAGGCCTTGATGTCATTTTTCTTTGCATGGGGCATGGCAAATCGGTTGAGTTTATGGAACAAAACAAATTACCTTCAACCCTGAAGGTGATTGATTTGAGCCACGATTATCGTTTGAAACGAGATGATAATAAATTTGTTTACGGACTGCCTGAAATGAATTTAAATGACATTGAAAAAGCCCGGTATATTGCCAATCCCGGCTGTTTTGCCACAGGTATCCAACTTGCATTGCTGCCTCTGGCTGCCAATAATCTGATATCAGATGAAATTCATGTGAACGCAATTACCGGCTCTACCGGCGCAGGGCAAAAGCCTACACGCACATCGCATTTTAGCTGGCGAAACAACAACCTTTCTGCCTATAAAATATTTGAACATCAACACCTGGGGGAAATAAATCAGAGCTTAAACCAGCTACAAAGTTCGTATGCCCCTGCATTAAATTTTATTCCGTTGCGTGGGAACCACCCCCGTGGAATTTATGTAACTGCCTATACAAAGTTTGACGATAATATTGAAAAAGCTGTTGGGCTGTACAAAAATTACTATGCGGAATGCCCCTTTGTTCATATTGTTGACGAAAATCCTGATTTAAAGCAGGTTGTAAACACCAATAAGTGTTTATTGTACCTGATGAAGCACGATGATAAGTTGCTTGTTATCAGTATAACCGATAACCTTATCAAAGGGGCATCGGGCCAGGCTGTTCAAAATATGAATATCATGTTCGGGCTCAATCAAAAAGCCGGTCTTTATATGAAGCCATCTGCTTTTTAAATTTGTTGTAAAACTGTGGGTGCATGAGTCACCCAAAAAACATAATTATGGACTTATTTAATGTTTATCCTTTATTCGATATTGAACCAGTAAAAGCCGAAGGTTCGTTTGTTTATGATAAAAACGGCCAACGTTACCTCGATTTGTACGGCGGCCATGCTGTTATTTCGATAGGGCATTCGCACCCTCATTATGTTGCCAATATTTCAACTCAGCTTGAGCGAATTGGTTTTTATTCCAATTCGGTACAAAACCCCCTTCAAAAAGAACTGGCCAAAAAACTGGGTGAATTATCTGAAATGGATGAATATTCATTGTTCTTATGCAATAGTGGGGCAGAGGCCAACGAAAATGCTTTAAAACTGGCATCGTTTAAGACCAATAAATCAAAAGTGATTTCGTTTAAAAACGCATTTCACGGTCGTACATCCGGTGCGGTGGCAGTAACCGATAATCCTAAAATTATAGCTCCAATAAACCGCAGGGATGATGTTGTGATGTTGCCCCTTAATGATTTAACAGCCGTTGAAGCAGAGTTGTCGAAAGGTGATGTGGCTGCTGTAATAATTGAAGGAATCCAGGGGATAGGCGGAATAAGGATTCCCGATGGTTCGTTTTTGAAAGGCTTACGCGAATTATGCACAAAATACAATGCTTTTTTAATACTCGATGAAGTACAATCGGGATACGGGCGCAGCGGTAAATTTTTTGCTTTCCAGTATGCGGGCATTAAGCCCGATGTTGTAACAACAGCTAAAGGCATGGGGAATGGTTTCCCGATTGGTGGTGTGCTTATCAGTCCTGATTTTGAGGCTACTTACGGAATGCTTGGGACCACATTTGGTGGTAATCATTTAGCTTGTGCTGCCGGTATTGCTGTTCTCGATGTCATTAAATCGCAAAAATTGATTCAGAATGCAACTGATGTTGGTTCGTATTTAATGGGTGAATTGTCTAAATTTGACCAAATAAAAGAAGTGCGTGGTTTAGGTTTGATGATTGGAATTGAATTTGAACAGGAAATAACTGAAATACGAAAAAAATTATTATTTGATAAGAAGATTTTTACCGGAGTTTCGGGGAAACACATTATACGATTATTGCCACCACTTAACCTGAAAAAAGAAAACGCGCAATTGTTTGTTAAGAAATTTAAAGAAGTTTTAGACGAATTATAAAGAAATACAGCTATGAATAGTGACAAAATTGCCATAATAGGTGCCGGGAATCTTGGTTTTTCCATTGCCAAAGGGTTAATAGCCTCTGAAATGATCACAAAAGACCGGCTTGTTTTAACCGAGAGTAATCCTAAACGGCTTGAATCGCTTTCGGAACAGGGGTTTAATGTTACCAATGACAATAAAAAAGCGGTTTCGGAATGCGATTTAGTAATGTTGGTTGTTAAGCCATGGCAAATTGATGGATTGCTTGATGATGTCAAAGATGAAATAAAAGATAGCAATCCCGTTGTGGTATCTTGCGTTACAGGTGTATTGTCTTCTCATATTTATAATCGTCTGGAATGCAAACCAACATTGTTCAGGGTAATGCCCAACACCGGTATTGCCATTCGTGAGTCTATGTCGTGCATATCAGAACACAATTCTACTCCAGAATCTAAATCTGATATTCAAAAAATATTCAGCCAGCTTGGCCAGGTATTGTTTATACCTGAAGAGCAAATGCCGGCTGCAACAGCAATGGCCGGTTGTGGTATTGCATTTGCCCTGCGCTTTATCCGTGCAGCAATCCAGGCTGGTATTGAGATTGGTTTTAGTGCCGATGATGCAAAAATCATGGCTGCCCAAATTACAAAAGGGGCATCTAAACTAATTCTTGAAAACAATTCGCACCCCGAGGCTGAAATTGATAAAGTTACTACTCCAAAGGGTATTACCATTACCGGATTGAACGAAATGGAACATGCCGGGTTCAGTTCTTCAATCATTAAAGGATTTTTGGCTTCGTATAATAAAATTGAACAAAAAAAATAAACTTTTTCATTCAATTAGAAGCTATAAATTTGGCTTTTCACCTTTATTTTATGACATTTGTCAGCTTTATAAAAGGTAGATGTTTTGAGTCACAAACAATCATATAAACGGATAGCCATTAAAGTTGGCAGCAATGTACTTACCGGAACTGATGGGGAGCTTGATACCGGGCGTATTTCGCACTTGGTTGAACAAATAAGCCGAATCAGGGCAATGGGCACCGAAGTTGTACTTGTTTCTTCTGGGGCAGTTGCTGCCGGACGCTCGGTCCTGTCTGAATCAAATAAAATGGATACCGTTTCTGCAAGGCAGTTATGGTCGGCTGTCGGGCAGGTAAAATTAATAAATATTTATGCCGGTTTATTTGCTAACCATGCCTTGTATTGTGCCCAGGTCCTTACTACAAAAGAAAACTTCAGCGACCGCCGGCATTACCTGAACATGAAAAACTGCATAAGTACCATGCTCGATAATAATGTCATCCCAATTGTAAATGAGAATGATACAATTTCTGTCACCGAGTTGATGTTTACCGATAATGATGAATTGTCCGGATTGATATCATCGATGATGGGGTGTCAGGCTTTATTGATTTTATCGAATGTTGATGGAATTTATGATGGTGACCCCAATGATAAATCGTCTGCAATTATTCCAGAGATCAAGGCATCAAGCAGAAGTTATGAACGTTTCATATTGATGCAAAAATCGGGCTTTGGCCGTGGGGGCATGCATACTAAGTATAGTGTAGCCCGGAAAATTGCACTTGAGGGAATTGATGTTTTTATTGCCAATGGAACCCGAGATGACATTATTACTGGTATTCTTGAAAATGATAATGTACCATATACCCGTTTTATCCCTAACGGAAAAAAGCTAAAAAGCAGCAAAAAATGGCTGGCCCATTCCGATAGTTTTGCCAAAGGGGTAGCTGTTATAAATAGTGGAGCCAAAGAAGCATTGTTTAATGTGAATGCCAACAGTTTATTGCTTATCGGTGTAACTGAAATTGAAGGGTTTTTTAAAAAGGGTGATATTATACGAATACAGGATGAAGACAATAATCAACTGGGACTTGGAAAATCGCAATATAATTCTGAGGAAGCCAGGGAGTTAATTGGAAAAAAGGCAACAAAACCTTTAATTTATTACGATTATATGTTTCTTTACGAATAAAACATAAAAACATGGATTGCAAACCTATTTTTGAAAACGTGCTAAAAGCCAGTCGTGCATTGAACTTACTGGATGAAAAAACGATAAATACCGTATTAAACGAGGTGGCTGATGCTGCCATTGCCAATACTGATAACATCTTAGCGGAAAATAAGAAGGATTTATCGCGGATGGACAAAAACGACCCGAAATTTGACCGTTTGCAATTAAGTGCCGAACGTATTAAGGGCATTGCTGCCGATATGCGAAATGTGTCTTCGTTACCATCACCAGTTGGTCGAATTCTTTCGGAAACGATACGTCCCAATGGTTTGAAAATTACCAAAACAAGCGTGCCATTCGGGGTGATAGGTATCATTTACGAAGCCCGCCCCAATGTAACATTCGACGTGTTTTCACTTTGTTTGAAATCGGGCAATGCCTGTGTACTCAAAGGGGGAAGCGATGCAATTGACTCAAACACAGCTATAGTTGAAATTATCCGAAACGTATTGCAAAAGCATAATATTGATGAAAATGTACTGACTTTGTTGCCCGCTGGCCGTGAAGAAACAGCCCAAATGCTCAATGCTCAGGGATATGTTGATTTAATTATTCCACGGGGCAGCCAGAACCTGATAAATTTTGTCCGCCAAAATGCAAGCATACCGGTAATCGAGACCGGGGCTGGTATTTGCCATACCTATTTCGATGAATTTGGTGATAAGGAAAAAGGAAGGGAGATTGTTTATAATGCCAAAACACGGCGGGTAAGTGTTTGTAATGCACTCGACTGCCTGGTGATTGAAGAAAAAAGGTTATCGGATCTGCCATATATGGCTGAAAAATTGAGCGAAAAAGATGTTGTTATCTATGCCGATGAGCAATCGTACCGTGTTCTGAATGGCAACTACCCCGCCCATCTTTTAAAAGAAGCGACCGATGAATCATTCGGAACTGAATTTTTATCGTATAAAATGGCCATAAAAACGGTGGCTACTTTTGATGAAGCAATAGACCATATTACAAAATATAGCTCAAAACACAGTGAGGCCATCATTTCAGAAGATCAGGAACGAATTGGTTTATTCCGAAAGCTAATTGATGCTTCTTCTGTCTATTCCAATACATCAACAGCTTATACTGATGGTGCGCAATTTGGTTTAGGTGCCGAAATAGGCATTTCTACCCAAAAACTTCATGCACGTGGGCCTATGGCCTTGGAGGAGCTTACTTCTTATAAATATATTATTGAAGGAGATGGACAGGTTAGGCCTTAACTTGATGCTTTATTCTTAAATAAAACAAATGCCGTAGCTGCTTGAAGCATTACGGCATTTATCATTATATAATAGGGAAAGAGGAAACTCCGATGTAATTAATTTTTTTGTAATATGTGCTTGTTGGCACTTTCAACAACAGCACGTGGTAAAAACAGTTGTTGATACTTATCGTTAGGCTTAATTTTTTTCTTAAACAGGATATAAAGCTCCAGAGAGGTGGAGAGTAAAATACTTGCACCCAGGATAATGCAGGTAAGCTCAAGTACATTAAAATATTTTTGTAAAATCAAGCTTCCGGCCATGAATAAAATGTTGTTTACAAAAATAACACCTGTTGCCTGAAGGTGTGACATTCCAAGCGTAAGTAAACGGTGGTGGATATGGTTCTTGTCAGGCTTAAACGGTGATTTCTTTGCGATGAAAATACGTAATAAGAAAACACGTAAAACATCAAAAAGCGGATAAACCATAAAACCAATTAATACAGCAGGTACCGATTTTAAAACGTATTCCCCGGTATATCCGGCATTAAACTCATTAAACTTTGCAGCTAAAATAAAAATCAAAGCTCCTATTAAAAGGGAACCGGTATCGCCCATAAATATTTTATTTCGATGGCCAAAAACATTGAACATGAAAAAAGCAAGACATGCCCCGGCCAGTGAAAATGAAATAAGTGCATACTCCGGAAGTCCGATAATGACAAACCATATCCCAAACACTGTTGAAATTTGTACCGCTATTGATGATGCCAATCCATCAATTCCATCAATTAAATTGAAACTGTTAATAATTACAATACCAACAAAAAAAGATAAAAGAATTGAAGGAATATATCCAATATCGTGAATCCCCAAAAAACCATAAAAATGTGAAAACCGGAGGTTGGCAAAAAAAATAACCACAGCTAGCGAAAAGGTTAAAGCACCAAGTTTTGTTCGTGGCGATATCCCAACTAAATCATCTTTCAGGCCTGCAAAGACGGTTATTAAAAGGCTGGCAAAAATATACTTCAGGTCAAAAAACGGAAATCCATCCCCTCCAAGGGTAACCCCTAAGGTTAAACCAATAAAAATTGCAGTTCCACCTAAAGTAGGTATAATCGTAGTATTTAATTTTCGGGGATTGGGTACATCATAAAGCTTTTTGGCTTTTGATATCCTCACTATCTGTGGAATACTAAATGCTGTAAATGTAAACGCAATAATAGATACTAATATAAAATATAATAGGTTTTCCATGGAAGAGTGTGTGTGCTGTTTCAACAACAAAGCTACGTCAATTATACTTTAAAGTAAAGAGCTTTATTGTAAAGTATGCGTTAAATGTACAAATGCCAATGTTTAGTAAACAAAAGTGCAGGGTTATTTAGTGAATGGTAGTATTTATTTATTAAACGATATTTTTAAGAGTAGTAACCTTAATTATTAAGATCAGAAAAGTGTATTGTTCGTTTTTTTTACATCATCAAGAATCATATGAAGAAGTTTTACAGTAGCCAAAGCATCGCCGGCAGCCCGGTGCCTGCTTTTAATTTCTATGCCCAAATTATCGCATATCTTACCAAGCGAATATGATTGATGCCCCGGGATGTATTTTCTTGCCAATTGCACGGTGCATAATTTTTTTCGGTGGTAGTCATAGCCCAGATTTTTAAATTCCTCACGGATAAAGTTGTAGTCAAATGCCACATTATGAGCCACAAATATTTTATTTTCAGTTATTTCAACAATTTTTCGGGCTACTTCATAGAATTTTGGGGCATTGATGACCATTTCGTTTGTGATTCCTGTTAATTGGGTTGTGAAAGTTGAAAGCTGACATTCGGGATTTATGAACGAAGAAAATGAGTCAACAACATTCTCACCGTCAAATATAAATATGGCAATTTCAATTATTTTCCCTGTTTTCTTGCTTCCCCCGGTGGTTTCTATGTCGACAACTGCATACATAAAACAAAAATAACGAATATTTTTTCAATCGATTAATAATAAATTGAATGTATTAAAGCTAAAATATTATATTTGTTTTTGTGGTTGCCACAAATTGATATCATGTTGCGAAAATCAGCTTACATATTTTTCATAACCTTATTGTTTGCAGGTATTTATTTACCAGTTCAAGAGGTCAGGGCACAAAATGTTGATCAACAATGGGCCGTAAAACCATCATATTCATTTCAGATTTATACCGGTGAGCTTAATGACCAGCTTTTTAATACAGACAACATGAGTCATGGTGGCGGCTTTTCTTTTTCAAAGTACCTGAATCCATCAATTGATTTATTACTTGGTGTTGATTATTTTCAGCTAAAGATGGATAATACCTTTGAGGAAGATAATTACCACAATTCGGGTTACCTGGTAACCCCAAATGTTACTTTTAATTACAAGTTCTACAATAACTACATTTTACCTGGAGATGCACTTTTTAAGCCATATATCGGATTGGGGTTCAATTATTTAAGCGGACAGTCAAAAGGAACGAGCTATGACTTATCAGGAGATGATTACGAGCATTTTATCGATGAAATTGCATTGAACTTTTCTCCGGGGGTGAAGTACAATATTTCAAGACGCATTGCTTTATTCGCCGAGTTGTCCATTTTATTGGCAACCACCGATGAAATTGACGGGGCCTCATCCAACCGGGGAAATGACCACTTTACAGGTGGCAGGGTAGGAATGTATTTCAATATTAGTGGTATTAAAGATCAGGATAAGGATGGTGTTCCCGATATCGATGATGAATGCCCGGATACACCTCGTGGAGTAAAAGTTGATGAAGATGGTTGTCCGCAGGACCGCGATAAGGATGGGATTCCTGATTATCTTGATGATTGTCCGGATGATCCGGGCTTACCTGAATATAATGGTTGCCCCGATACCGATGGTGATGGTATTATTGACAAAGAAGATGACTGCCCCGAGTTGCCCGGAGTGCCTGAATATAATGGTTGTCCCGACACGGATGGCGATGGAGTTATCGACCCGGATGATTTATGTCCGGGCACACAAGCTGGAATCACTGTTGATCAATATGGTTGCCCCATTGATTCGGATGGTGATGGTTTAACTGATGACGTTGACCAATGTCCCGATGAATATGGGCCGATGGAATATTTGGGATGCCCGGAACCACCTGATGTGGGCTGGCCTTCAATGGAGCAGGAAACACCTCCTGAAGTGTATTTTGAAACAGACAAATATGAATTGGATCCTGAAGCTGAAACTGAATTGGACAAAATAATTGATTACTTATTTGAAAATCCGATGATGAACATTCGTTTGTACGGTTTTGCTGACCCGCGTGGTACCGATGAATACAACGACGTGTTATCAGCGAGAAGGGTAGAAGCTGTTAAGAAATACCTGATGAGAAAAGGTGTTCCTGAAAACCGGATTATGGTCAAAGCCCTGGGTGAAATTCAGGAAGTTCAATCGGTCGAAGGTGATGAAAATGCTACAATTGACCAGAAATTCAGAAAAGCACGTAAAGTACAATTTGAAACATTCTTCTTTATGAGGTAAGGAAAGTGAGATTTAATAAATAATTTCTTCTTTTCCTTCCCGTACAATTGAAATCTCATCACCTGAACAGTCGATAATTGTTGATACCTCGTTGCCACCAATGCCCCCATCAATAACAGCATCAACAATTCTATCGTATTCTTCATAAATTAATTCCGGATCAGTCATATATGCTTTAACTTCGTCGTGACTATGAACAGATGTTGAGAAAACAGGGTTGCCCAGTTCTTCTACAATCTTGCGTATTATGTTATTGTCGGGGATCCTTATTCCAACTGTTTTTTTCTTCTTTTTAAAATACCGGGGTACATTATTGTTTGCAGGTAAAATGAATGTAAAAGGTCCGGGAAGGTTTCTTTTCATTAATTTGAAAACAGGGTTGGGAATAGGTTTGCTGTAATCTGAAAGGTGGCTTAAATCATGACAAATAAACGAGAAATTTGATTTTTCAACTTTTATATCTTTTATCCTGGCTACTTTTTCAACAGCTTTGCTGTTCATAATGTCACAACCCAGGCTATAAACCGTATCTGTAGGATAGATAATTATTCCGCCATTACGGAGTAATTCAACAATCTCCCTTACTTTATTGATATCGGTATCTTTTTCGTATAATCTGATGTATTCGGCCATATTTTTCAGGTGTTATATGGCAAAAATAGCATTTTTATATGTTAACGCTTCCAGAAGGCCGGAGAAAAGAGAACAATGATTGTAAACAGTTCAAGTCGTCCAAGGAGCATTAAAAATGATAAAAACCATTTACCACCATCGGGGATATGTGCAAATGTTGCAGACGGGCCAACAGAACCTATTCCGGGACCAATATTTCCAAGTGATGTGGCCACGGCACCAAAAGCAGTTTCAAAATCATCAACAAACACCATAAAAAACAGCGTACTTATGAAAAACACAATAATGTAAAGGAAGAAAAATGCCAGTACATTAGTAATAATTTGCTGGTTAACCGATTTTTTATTGAAGCGAACTGGGATGATAGCATTAGGGTGCACCAATCTGCGCATTTCATAATATGTATTCTTAATCAGCAGTACAATTCGCATTACTTTTATGCCTCCACCTGTTGAGCCTGTTGAGCCGCCAATGAAAAACAGCATCAATATAATGCCTGTAAGAAAAGGTGTCCACAATAAATAATCACTTGTGGCATAGCCTGTTGTTGTGATAATTGATACCGTTTGGAACAGGGCATCGCGAATGGATTGTTCAATACCAGAGTTAGAAGTTATTATCAACCCAATTGATAGTATTGATGCTGCAATACCAATAAAAATGAGGTAAAATTTATATTCCTCGTTTCTGAACATCTTTTTGGGCTTTCCGGTGATGGCATGAAAAGAAAGCGAAAAGTTTGTCCCGGCCATAATCATAAAAAATATAATAACATATTGAATATATGCTGAATCCCAATGAGCAATACTGGCTTGTTTGGTTGAATATCCCCCGGTTGCCATTGTTGTGAACGAATGGCATATTGCATCGAAAAAATCCATGCCACCAAACATTAACATTATTGTTTCTGCAACAGTAAACATCAAATAAATATTCCAAAGAATTTTAGCTGTGTCTTTAATCTTCGGGTTTACCTTGTCGGGAACTATTCCCGGCGATTCGGCTGCAAAAAGCGACATGCCCCCAATTCCAAAAGCAGGGAGTACAGCAAGCGAAAGAACGACAATCCCCATTCCGCCAAGCCATTGTGTTAAACTACGCCAAAATAGAATGCCGTGTGGGAGTTCTTCAATGTTGTTTAATATTGATGAACCTGTGGTTGTGAAACCTGAAATTGTTTCGAAAAATGCATTTGTATAATTGGGAATGGCACCACTGAACAGATATGGCAGGCTACCAAACAATGAGAAAAAAATCCAAACCAAACCAACAATGACATATCCTTCGCGCCTGCCAATGTTTTTTTTGGCTTTAAAGGTAAGCGACATTGAGACAATTCCGGCAATTATTGTTATTAATGCCGAATAAAAAAATGACATTGTGTCGCCATCGTTATAAATACCGGCTACTATCAAAGACAGGACCATGAACAAACCTTCGCCTATAAGAAGGAAGCCAAGTGTCCGGATTATGATTTTGTAGTTTAACACTTGTGGTATTATTTAAAAAATTTATCAATTTTTTTGATGGCAGCAGGTAGTGCAAAAACTACAACCCTGTCGCCTGATTGAATTTGGGTTTCTCCGGTAACAATAAAACTCTGATCCCCCCTGATAACACCACCAATTTTTGCATTGTCCGGAAAATCTAATTGCTTAACCAAACGTGTAGTTACTTTTGACCCCTCATGTGCAATTACTTCAACAGCTTCAGCTTCAGTTGCTGTTAAGCATTTGATACTCGATATTTCAGAGTGCATTGAGAAGCGGTAGATGAAACTTGCTGCTATAAATTTTTTGTTTATTACGCTTCCAATGCCAATTTGCTCTGCCAGACTAATAAAATCAATGTTCTCAATTTCGGCTACTGAACGTTTTACCCCCATTTTTTTGGCTAGCTGGCAGGTAAGTATATTAGTTTCAGAGTTACCGGTAACGGCAACAAAAGCATCCATTTTATCAATGCCTTCTTCTTTTAGTAAATCCAGGTTCCGTCCGTCACCATTAATAACCAGTACATTACTAAATCGATCAGCAATTTGTTGGCATCGCTCTTTGTTTTGTTCAATAACTTTTACATTGAATTGATCCTCGAGTTTTTCAATTGCGCGTTGTGCGATCCGGCTTCCTCCTAAGAACATTATATTTTTTACATCGAAAAAGGTTTTACCCGCTTTTGCATATAAATCTTGCATGGCATCGCGGGTAGTCACAAAATAAACAATGTCACCTGAAAGTATTTTGTCTTTCCCTTTTGGGATTATTGTATTGTCATCGCGGGTGATGGCAACTGCCCGAAAACCATCAGAGACCTTTGCAATATCGGCCAATGTTTTATCAACGATTGCTGTAGCATTGTCGCGGATTTTAATACCATATAACATGAGTTTTCCGCCCGAAAATTCATGGGTAACCCTTGCGCCGGGTTGTTTTACCGAGGCAATAATTTCTTTGGCAGCCAACGATTCGGGATAAATTAATTCATCAACCCCCATTTCAATGAACTTTGGCTTATTTACTTTTCTGATGTATTCTGCATTATTAATGCGGGCCAGGGTTTTCTTAACGCCAAGGTCCTTTGCTAATATACAAGCTAAAACATTTCTGGATTCGTACGGTGTTACGGCTATAAAAAGGTCTGATTTTGCTACACCTGCCTCTTTCAGGTCGTTAATGGAATTAGCAGCACCGTTAACTGTTAAGAGGTCAATTTGGTTGGCAATGATTTGTAATTTGTCATTGTCATCATCAACCAGTACGATTTCGTGATTCTCTTTACTTAACATCCTCGCTAAGTGTGTTCCAACTTCTCCTGCACCGGCAATTACTACTTTCATCCGTTTGGTTTTTTATTTAAAATTTAATTAAGACCTTACGTTGCCCTTTTTATAATTTAAAATGGCATGGCAAAGTAATGTATAATGTTTATAAATGTCCAAATATTGAATTCGATTTTTACAATTATTTACTTATTTAAAATGATTGAAAATTATAAATTACCTTGTTTCAACAATAATCGCACTTTGGTTTAAATGAATTATTGAATCACCCTTTTCAAATGTTGGCCGAAAATAGCTCAATTTATTATTTTTAAATGAATGTATAGCTATATTTTGACTTTTGTTAACGTTAACTTCCGAGTTGTTAATGTTCCAAATAAGATGGGCGGTATTATTGTTCATACGTGTCAGGTTATGATCGTATTTTTTGATCTTAATTTGGATGTTTTTAAAGAAAATGTGGTTTTTCGTAAGGCATATTGCCTTATTCAAAATTGTGTCCTGTTGTAAATAAACAGGTTCCTGGGTATTGAAGTAACCGCTAGCATTGTTGAGCAATGTTTTTGAATAAGCCGTTAAAGAGTCAGATTGACAGTGGAAATAATGCTTACGTCCATTGATGATACTTAAAAGCTTTTCGTTGTAATGGTTATAAAAAATCACATAGCTTTGATTACTGGTTTTAAATGAATTAATTGTTTGTTTGGCAACCAAAATCAGAAAAAGGGATGATATTACAATGATATATTTATAATTTTTTGACACCCAAATCAGTCCAAGTACAACGATCATTGCGTATATAATCATTACAGTTGCTTTGTCAATCCAAATGTTTGAAATTATTGCTCCCGGAAGACTGTCAATTTGTGTAATTAAAGTGTTCATTAGTTTGGCAACTGCTGACAAACAGTTACCTATAAAACCATTGATTGCGGTAAAAGGGAGCACCACGAAAAAAAGAATGCTTCCGTAAAGCAGGATTGTTGCTGCTGGTATAGCAATAAAATTACTTATCCAAAAATAAACCGGAAACTGATGAAAGTAGTAAAGGCTTAAAGGCAGGGTGCCTATTTGAGCTGCCAATGATACAGCAAACAGCCCCCAAACAGCTTTTGCAATCTTGTTTTTTAAAGGTAATAACCCCGCAATTTTAGGCTGAAAGAAAACAATGGATACAACTGCTGTGTACGACAGTTGGAACCCTGTTTCGTATATGATGTCCGGATTAATTATCATCAATAACAAAGCTGACAGGGCAAGGGTGTTATAAATATTGGTGTTTCGATTAATGTTTTGTCCAATAACAAGGAATGAGAACATTGTTGTTGCCCGCAATACCGATGGCGACATACCGGTGATGAGTGCATATCCCCATAATAATATAATGAGAAGGATTACTTTTATGATTTTTGTTTTCCGGTTATGGTTCATTGGTTTGAGCATGAAGCTGAAAACAAAGAACAGGATGCCAACATGCAGCCCCGATACTGCTAGCACGTGCATGGCGCCTGAATTTGAAAAATGCTGTTTCAAATCCTTGTCAATGTAACCTTTTTCACCCAGGGTCAATGCTGATAAAACAGCAAATTCCTGATTGTCGATACCAGCCCCAATGTATGCTTTCAGTAATTTTGAACGGGTATTTACGGCAATAGTTTTCAAACTTTTTTTATGATGGTGCACATTTTCAGGTAGTGTGTTTAAATATGATTGGTATCTAAAGCCCTTGCGCATCATGTATCTTTGATAATTGAATTCGCCTGGATTGTTGGAGTTTTGAATTGTGTATAATTTTCCATTAAAACCAATATAATCGCCCGGCATTATACCTGCATCAGATATTGATCCGGGAACATATATCACAATTTTCTCATTTATTTTCTTTGTTGATGATCTTGTTGCAACCCTTTTCAGTTTTACACTAAGTTTTTCCCTGTTTTTTGAAGCAGGGGTTGTATCTATTACTCTTCCTAAATAAACACCCTGATTGGGTATATTGTGCCTAAACTTTGAACCATGGTATATATTTGCATAGAATATGCCCAGTACAATGATTGTTAAGGCAATAATAAAGGCATAAATTTTTAAATGAATAATGTTTCTACTTCTTTTAGATAGAAAAGCAATTAGAGAAAAGACTATAAGTGTAATAATTAAATACTTGTTTCCAATGGGAAAAAGATTGGAAATAACAAGGCCCACAAGAAACAAAATGGTGTGGCGCAAAATGGGGATTGATTGGTTTATTTTTTTTATGCCATGCATTCAAGGCATTAATATAGTAAAAAAACACTACATATTAATGTCAAAAAATTGGAAAAAACATTAAAGTGAATTTTTAACCCGGTAAGCTGTACTAACTTTTCCTTTAGCGATGGCATTAAGCTTTCCCCTCAAAAGTTTTCGGCGCAGGGGCGAAACATGGTCTATAAATAATTTACCCTCCAAATGGTCGTACTCGTGCATAATTACCCTTGCTGCATACCCATTATAAGTTTCTGTATACTCGTTCCATTCCGGGTCACGGTAGGTAATTGTAACTTGCTCTTCCCTCGATACCTTTTCGTTAATTTTTGGTAAACTTAAACAACCTTCTTCCATTTCCCATGGTTCACCTTGGCGATCTGTGATTTGCGGGTTTATAAAAACCTTTTTAAAGTTGGCCAATTCAGGTTCTTCTTCAGACATAGGTGTTGCATCAATAACAAATAAACGGATTGACAAACCAACTTGGGGCGCTGCCAAACCAACACCATCGGCCTGGTACATCGTTTCAAACATGTTTTCAATTAAATCAGCCAGTCCGTTGTAATTTTTATCAATAGGTTTTGCAATTTTTCGCAAAAGCGGGTTGCCGTATAATGTTACAGGTAATATCATTATTAATTCTATTTTACGTTTCTTTTTTGTTCCATAAAAGTTTGAAGGATCAAGGTAGCACTTACTGCATCCACAAGTTCCTTGTTTTGTCGGTCTTTTTTCTTTAAACCGGCATCAATCATGGTTTGAAATGCAATTTTTGATGTAAATCTTTCATCTATCAGTTCCAATGGCATGTTGGGGAATTTTTTCTGAAACTGCTTCAAGAAAGGGTTAATATAACGAATCGATTCAGATGCTTCGTTTTTCATTGTTGTAGGATAACCAACAACAACACAATCAACAGTTTCTTTTCTGAAATACTCCGTTAGATATTCAAAAATATCGTGGGCCCTAATTGTTTCAAGCTTGTTGGCAATTATTTGCAAAGGATCGGTAACTGCCAATCCCACTCTTTTTTTGCCGTAATCAATTGCTAATATCCTTCCCATAAATTGTGTCTGCAAAAATATTAAAAACGATAAAATAATGCCCTCTTATTCAAAAATATTAGCAAAATAATGTTCCGAAGAATAACGATGTAAAAAAACTATGAATATTATGTGCCACATATTCAAATAGATAGATTTAATGTAATCTGTATGTTGTATTATTGTTTGTATTTTGTAATCTGTAAATTGCAATTATTGAAAACATTCTCTTCGTCTTTGTGTTTATATCATAAAACAAATTAAAAAGATTTTGAACATGTCTGAATTTAAAGTACAAATGCCCAAAATGGGAGAAAGTGTTCAGGAGGCAACCATCACAAAATGGTT
>JASMTI010000229.1:0-7145 GCA_041694375.1 Bacteroidales bacterium
AGTGCTTCTGTTGAAAAATTATCAGCACCTTCAATTATTGGGAACAAATATATTTCGGATGGTGGAACATATTCTACTACCGACAGTGAGTATGATAATATATCGTGGACTCTTATTGGTAACAATACCAATTATATTGTTAATGTCAGCGAAATTAGTTTGCCTGGCGAATTGAAAAACGGACAATACACTTTAATTTGTACAGGAGAAAAAAATGGGAAGGAAGCAGCTTCATCAAAAATTATTGTTGTTAGAAAGTCAAATACAATTAAAGAAGACAATAGCAGTAATCTAACTGAAACAATTATTACTGTTTATCCAAATCCGACAAACAATATATTAACAATTAATTTTGGTGAGCTAAACATTCAAAGCATGGAGATAGTTTTAACAAACACTTCGGGAAATACTGTATTAAGAAAGTCAAATTTGAATTGTAATACATATGAATTAGATATTTCCTCTCTGCCTGAAGGTGTTTATGTTGTTAATTTATTTAACAATAATGCTAATATATTCACAGAAAGAATTGTTAAATTGTAATAATCAATAGCAGGGAGTATAATTCAATATTCCCTGCTATTTAAAAGTGTAACAAAATGAAATACATAAAAAATATTTATATTCTGATATTTATTTTTATTATCTCTTGTGATACAGAGTCATACATTTCGGATAGTATTAAAAATGCATTCCCTGTCGATTATTATAAACAGAATGATACGCTAAGTTTATTTTTATATGTAAATGATAAATTACAAGATACTGTGTCTCTTTTAATTAATGAAAATTACATCGATACTGTGATCGATTATGATATATTAGGAACAACACATGTTGTAGAGGAGTATGTTTTCAATGCTTCTAATGATAATTACACACAACAAATATTATTAACATATTCAAGCGATAATAAGAGTTTTGAAGGATATGTTGATTTCGGTGAGATATACATCTCATTTGATGGTATTGAAGTAATTGATTCTCTTAAAATAAACAATATACAATATAAAGAGATGTATTTATTGAGTAGTATGAGTTTTGATAATTCTTACGCGTATATTTCAAATAATTATGGAATTGTTGAAATTGTAAATGATTCAATAAAATTTGTTGCGAATAATGATTAGAATGGACAATTTTATCTTGTATGCTTTGAGTCCTCAAATTCAATTACTGTTGGCAGCAACACGCAACCCTGGGGCAACGATAAGCATCAGGATACAGGAGACTTTATTATTAGTTCAGGTACAACCGTGAATATGGAAGCAGGAACATCAATAAAACTCGAATCAGGCTTTAAACTATGCAACGGGGCAAATTTTAAAGCCAGTGTTGACGGTAGTAATCCTATGTTAAAAAGTGCTTCAGTTGAAAAATTATCAGCACCATCAATTATTGGGAACAAATATATTTCGGATGGTGAAACATATTCTACTACCGATAATGAGTATGATATTATATCGTGGACTCTTATTGGTAACAATACCAATTATAATGTTGATGTCAGCGAAATCAGTTTGCCTGTCGAATTAGAAAACGGGCAATACACTTTGGTTTGTACTGGTGAAAAGAATGGTAAAAAAGCGGCTTCATCTAAAATTATTGTTGTTCAGAAATCAACTGCAATCTCGATGCATGATAATGATTATTTAGCGCCTTACAGTGATATTATTGTTTATCCAAATCCGGCAAATGAAAAAATTACTATAGATTTTGGCAAGTTAGATTTTACGAATGCCGAATTGTATGTGAAAGATATTTCTGGAAGGACAGTGTTTAAGAAAACTGAAATTAACAATACTAACATTAATGTAGATATTTCTTCTATCTCTAAAGGAATATATTTTGTTAATATTATAAACGATAATGCAAATATTTTCACAAAAAAAATTGTAAAACAATAATAAAATAAAACAGGGAGAAAAGATAACTCTTTCCCCTGTTTTATAAAAAAATAGGAACTTACAATTATTAATTAAAATACAAACAGATGAAAAGTATTATATATTTGATATTGTTGTTTGTTGTTATGTCATGTTGTGACGATGATGACAATTATTATTATTTTACTGATGAACAGAAAGAACTCTTTTTTTATACAAACGGTTACAAGTTTAATTTATTGGCATTACCTGACTATGATACAATTTGTTGTGAAGTCGTTTCAGATAGTACATATTTTGAAAATAGAAAATATCCATTGCTAACACCAACATATTATGCAAATATTCTTGATGTAAATATTCAGTCAAATTATGACTTAAAGTTTAATATTCAATATTCATATTGTTTAGAAGGGTTTTATGTTTATTTAATAGTTAATGATGGTTCTCGTTCTAAGTGGTATGATATAGAAACAGAAGGGGAAGTTGATAATAGTTATTCTGTTTTTGCGAATGATATAATATATGATAGTTTGATTATACTAACTAGTGGACTAGACACATTGTTTTTCTCACCGGATTATGGTATTGTAAAATTTACAAACTCGGATACTAAAAAGAGTTATTATTTAATTGAGTAATGTTTTTTTAATGAGAAACTGAATTGGGAAGGTGGAAACATGGGTGTATATTTATAATCGTGATTTTGAAGCATCAAATTCAATTACCGTTGGCAACAACACGCAACCATGGGGCAATGCAAAGCATCAAGATACAGGAGACTTTATAATTAGTTCAGGTACAACCGTGAATATGGAAGCAGGAACATCAATAAAACTCGAATCAGGCTTTAAACTATGCAATGGGGCAAACTTAAAAGCAAGTGTTGATGGAAGTAACCCTGTGCTGAAAAGCAGTTCAGTTGAACAGTTATCTACACCTGTTATTGTATGGAAAAAAATATTACCGCTAAGGCAGCAATTCAGCACTCATCCATTAAATTAGCCAGGCAAAACAACTTATTTTACCCTTGTGACAGTAAAATATGCTGTATAGATTTGACTTTATGGTGAGAATACCCTATTTTTACTGCTTTAACGATAAAAACATGCTTAAACCAGAAGTATTAGCAAATATTATTCGTAAACATCGAAAAGCCGCCGGACTTAGCCAACTCCAATTGGCAGAAATGGCAGGTGTGGGGAAAACGGTTGTTTTTGACCTTGAGAAAGGTAAAGAATCAGTACAACTCAACACGTTGAGAAAAATACTGAAGGTATTGAATATCAGAGTGCAATTAACAAGTCAAATCATGGATCAAATTCTAAACGATGAGAACAGCTAAAGTATTTGTTAATGATCAGGAGGCAGGTCAATTAAAGGAACTGGATTTTGGTAAAAAATACACCTTTGAATATTTTTCAGGGTATCATGGAGATCCAGTATCTATTACAATGCCAATTCAACAATCCAGCTATGAATTTGATTCATTTCCACCATTCTTTGATGGGTTGCTCCCGGAAGGTTACCAATTGGATGGACTATTAAAATTTAGGAAAATAGATCGTAATGATTTCTTTTCTCAACTTGTTGCAGTTGGTGATGACATGGTTGGTAATGTAACCGTAAAGGAGGATAACGGATGAACCGGTGCCCAATTACATATCAATCTATTGCAGAAGGACGATACAGCACCAAAGGACTAAAGCTATTGTCTCCTGCTTTGAAAAAGCTGGCATCGCTTAACTACACTGCTGAGGAGTTACGGACCGAGGCTATGCAGCGGGCATCTAAAATGTCTGTACAGGGTATTCAGCCCAAATTAAGTGCAGTGCTGAATATCAAAGATGGGCGATTTGACGTGGCAGATAAAGGTGGCAGATATATTTTAAAACCTCCCCACCCATTCTTTCCGGAACTTCCACAAAATGAAGACCTGACGATGCGACTGGCTGACTGTATTGGAATTGAGGTTCCTGTACATGGATTGGTTTATGGGAAAGATGAACTATTGACCTATTTTATTAAGCGCTTTGATCGCAAAGGACAAAAGGATAAAATTGCCGTGGAGGATTTTGCACAGCTTGCCGGGTTAAGCCGTGAAACAAAGTATAATTACTCCATGGAAAAATTGGTAAAACTGATTGATGAAACTTGTACTTTCCCTGCAATTGAAAAGTCACGGTTATTCAAACGATTCCTGTTCAATTATCTGGTTGGAAATGAAGACATGCATTTAAAGAATTATTCAATCATTATTAGAAATGGGAAAGTGGAACTTTCTCCGGCCTACGATTTTCTAAATTCCTCTATTGTATTGAGTGGTGAAATAGAAGAAATCGCATTAACACTTAAAGGGAAGAAAAGTAATTTAAATCGTTCAGCTCTTATAAATTATTTTGGTGCTGAACGTTGTGGTTTGACCGATAAGGTGATTGAGAAAACGCTAAAAACGATACAACAAACTTTACCTAAATGGTTTGACTTCATCGAAAACAGCTTTTTATCTGATGAAATGAAGGAAAAATACAGGAGCTTGCTTCAACGCCGTATTCAAATTCTCGGATTATGATAATGGGTTGCATGTTATACCAATTGTACTTTAAAATGCCGTATAGCATTTTTAAAGTTTAACAATGGTTAATGCCGATATTACAACAAAGGAGCATTTTTAATAAAATAAAAGTATGCGACATTTTGTTGTTTAATCGGTATTATTTGTGCTGAAATTGACAATTAGAAATTAAAACAAAAAAGATGCTTCCCAAAAACTAAATTGGAAAGCATCTTTTTTGTAGTCTTCTAAAACCTAATATTCACCCCCACCAAAAAGTTGGTGCCAGCCTGTGGGAAGTAACCATCCATTTTATAGCGTTCGCCGCCTAAAATGTACGAATAAACCCAGGCGTTGGTTTCGTATTCTTCGTTTTATACCGGTTCGTTAATGACACTAGCAAGTAATTGCATAATATTTTCAAAATTAGTATTTTTAAAGCATGGGAATAAGCAACAATACTCCTCTGATGAGCACACAACTAAAGTGAGTAAAAAATCTTTAAATTTGCAGTATGACACATATGATGAGAGACATATTAAGATTAAGCATTCCGGAAAGAATTCTTATGGTAGAAGCCATATGGGACAGCATTGAAGAAAAAGATGAACAGTTTGAGTTATCAACTGAAACAAAACAGTTGTTAGATGAAAGACTTGAAGCTCACATAAACAATCCTGGTGAAGGATCAAGCTGGAATGATGTAAAAGCCAGGATAAAAAAACAGTTCTGATGTATAAGCTTATTATTAAAACATTTGCTGAGTTAGATGCAATAGATGCGGCTAATTGGTACAATGATAAAAGAGAAGGCTTAGGAGAAGAGTTTGTATTAGCCCTGGATGCAAAAATTAATGCAATTCAAAGAAACCCAACTCATTTTCAGGTTGTTTATAGAAATATACGAAGGGCTTTAACAGAAAGGTTTCCCTATGGCATATTCTTTATTGTTGAAGATGAAATTATATATGTTTTGGCAATACAGCATACCAGTCGAAATCCAAAAATATGGGAAAAACGTAAATAATATCACTGCTGCGGTTTCACGTGATTCGAGAAATGAAGAATCCGTGGACAAAACTGATTTACAGCTGAGATTTTTCCTCCTACTTTCGTCGAAATGACACGATAAACATAGGGAAGAACGATATGATATTGTTTTGGGTAAAAGATAGAAAGCCATGGAAGGCAATATTTTTCAATCGCTTTCCATGGCATTCTATAGTTTTCAATTGCTTTCAGAAGTTCTTAAAAGCATAAATGCTCGAATAACAGGTGTTGTATTTTAAATACAAGACGTTCCTACTACATTAAAACCGAATATTCACGCCCACCAAAAAGTTGGAGCCGGCCTGTGGGAAGTAGCCGTCCATTTTGTAACGTTCGCCGCCTAAAATGTATGAATAAACCCAGGCGTTTGTCTCGTATTCTTCGTTTAACAGGTTGTTGACCAACAGGCTGAATTCCACTTCGTCGAAAAATCCTGGATAAATGGTATAAGCAGATTTCAGGTTGTTTACAAAGTAAGCATCGAGCTTGCGGTTTTCGTTGGCGCTGTTGTCGATATACTGGTCGCCCACGTATTGCGAAATGAGTGCCAGTTCTAAGTTCTTCAGCGGTGTATAACCCAGTTGGCTGTTGGCCACTACCGACGGTGAAAAAGCAATGTCGGTGGTTCCGTGGTCAAACGCTGTTTGGCCGCCTTCGTCCCAGTTATCGACATACTCAGTAAAGTTCAGAATTTTGTTTTGGCTGAACGTGGCATTTACGTCCCATTTCAGGTTATGGGCGATTTGTACCCCGGCAATAAGCTCAATCCCGGCACGGTAACTGTCTTCGGCATTCTTGAATACCGGCGTGCCAATGTCGTTAATCTCGCCGGTCATGATAAGCTGGTCTTTGTAATCCATATAATACAGGTTAGCGCCGACCGAGAAACGGGTTTGGCTATACGTTATTCCACCTTCAAAATCGTTTAGTTGCTCAGCAGTTGGTGTTGGCTGGTCGGGGTCGGTATCGGTAAAGGTGCTGCGGCTTGGCTCTCGGTGCCCCACGGCATACGAAACATAGGCTTTCAGGTTGTTGTTGGGCTGGTAATACACCCCAAATTTCGGGTTCACAAAGCTAAAAGGGTACTCGTTGGTGAGGTCGCGCAGGTCGTCGTCAATACCTACGATGGTATATTGTATGTTGCGGTATTGCACATCGGCATACAGGTTAAAAGCTGTTGTGAGCGCGTAATTGTACTTTGCATATACGTTGAAATCGGTTTTATGCCCGGTGTTGCGGTACCACTCGTAATCTTTATCGTGGTTGGCAGCATATTCGGCCCAAATCACGTTCCCAAAATGCCGGCCGTCGTAACGGTTCCATCCACCGCCCAGGGTGAAGTCCGAACGGTTTTTATCGTAGTTGGTCGAAAAAGTTGCCCCGTAAAAATCGTTGTCAAGCCATTTTTGCCTGATCAGGTCGGTTGAGGTTAGGGTATCGTTGCCAATAACCAGGTTGTCGAGTTGGTAATCTTCAAAGTCCTCGCCGGCCTTGTATTGCTCGTAATATCCCCTGCCGTATGTGTAGTGCAATGCGGCGTTCATATTTAGTGCATCGCTAAACCGGTGGCTGAACATCAACTGGTAGTGGTCCTGTTGGTAATTGTCGGTTTCGTTTTCGTAGGTGTACAGGTTATAAGTGCGGGGCGATTCGTCG
>JASMTI010000230.1:0-2972 GCA_041694375.1 Bacteroidales bacterium
AAACACAACTTTTGAATGTTTCACCCAACAGCAAAATTTTGGAAGTGGGTACCGGCTCAGGCTATCAGGCGGCTGTATTGCTTGAAATGGGAGCCCGGGTGTTTACCATCGAAAGGCAGCGCGAATTGTACGTCAAAGTGCAACAAATACTGCCAAAAATTGGATATCACCCACGTTTTTTCTTTGGCGACGGATATAAAGGTTTGCCCACGTACGGACCGTTCGATGGGATTGTGGTTACCGCAGGTGCCCCATATATCCCCGACGATTTGAAACAACAACTGAAGGTTGGGGCACGTTTGGTAATTCCGGTTAGCAAGGGTGAACATCAGGTGATGAAAGTTGTTGAACGTGTAAGTGAAAATGAATTTGAAGAAAAACAGTATGGCATGTTTAGTTTTGTGCCTTTACTAAAAGGAACCAGTTAACATAAAAAAGCAGAAAATGAAGATTAAGATATTCCCGTTTAACCCCTTGCAGGAAAATACTTTTGTATTGTATGATGAAACAGGCGAGTGCGCCATTGTCGACCCCGGTTGTTTAACTGAAAATGAATTTAATGAGCTGAATGCTTTTATAACAGACAATAACCTGAAGCCGGTTAAACTAATTAATACACACTGCCATTTCGACCATATTTTTGGTGTCAACAAATGTCGCGAAAATTATGGTCTGCAATGGGAAGCACATCCCGATGATGCATTTTTAGTGGAATCGGCCCCTTCGCAGGGTGCCATGTTCGGGATGAATATCACACCAATTGAACCTCCTGAAAAATTTTTAAACGAAGCCGATACTGTTACATTTGGTGATACTTTACTTAAACTTTTTCATGTTCCGGGGCATTCTCCGGGTAGTTTGTGTTTTTATAACGCCGAAAGCAATATACTTGTTGCAGGCGACGTATTATTCAGGGGCAGCATTGGGCGCACCGATTTGCCCAAAGGCGATTACAACACGTTAATAGGTGGCATAAAACAAAAATTGTTGACTTTGCCTGGCAACGTTGTTGTTTATCCGGGCCATGGACCGGCAACTACCATTGCCGAAGAAAAAACGGGCAACCCGTTTCTTCAATAATTAAAGCTACTGCCACCCAGGAACTCGCGAATTAACGATGTTGGCGGTATCTCAGAATCATCAATATTTTTAAAATAGCCCATAAATTTCAGTAACCTTAACGACTCAGCAAATTCGGGTTGATTTTCGGGTACTGATTTTAACAATGGCTCAAGATGCTTTTTCAACACGGCCAACTCATATAATAGTGCCGAATTGAACATGATGTCGGAATTTTCCTGGTGCGGGAAGATGTTTTTTTCCTCACCACGTCGTACACTGGGCCATCGCCTAATGGTTTCAAGTGCCGAATATCCCCGGTAGCGGGCATCCCGGATAATTCGTCTTATCAGACGGTTGTCGGTGGTTGAAATGGGATTATGGTCGTCAATAGATATGGATGTTAGTGCCGAAATAAAAATACGATATGTCATTTCCGGGTCAACTTTGGTGATAAGCTCCGGGTTAAGGGCGTGAATACCTTCAATAATCAAAATCTCATCATCTTCGAGTTGCATAATGTCACCATCAAAATAACGTTTGCCATCGGCAAAGCTAAATTTAGGCAGCTCAACGGGTTGGCCATTTATAATTTGTACAAGCTGTTGATTGAAAAAATCAACATCAATAGCTTCGAGGGCTTCGAAATCGTAATTTCCTTCTTCGTCGATCGGTGTGTGTTGGCGGTCGACAAAATAGTTGTCGAGCGAAAGCGTATGGGGGCGTAACCCGCAAACAGCAAGTTGTACGCGCAGCCTTTTGCTGAACGTTGTTTTTCCCGAAGATGACGGGCCTGCTATAAGGGCGATCCGGGGGCGTGGCTTTTTTTCGGTTATAATGGTAGCAATTTCAGCAATTTTCTTTTCGTGCAGGGCTTCGGATATTTTTATGATTTCGCCGGCTTTACCTTGTTTAACAAAGGTATTAAGTTGCCCGATGTCGCCCATTCCCAATATGTCGGCCCAGTTTTTATGTTCCCTGAAAATATCGAATAATTTTTGCTGGTGAACGTAGTCGCGCAGGCGGTTAAAAATTTTGGCGCTGGGCAAACGGAGCAACATGCCACCATTAAATTGTTCGAGGTCGAAATTTTGTAGGTAGCCTGTTGAGGGCAATAAATGTCCATGGAAATAATTTACCATGTCACCCAGGTAATAAACATAGGCATAAAGCCAGCCAGAGTCGGCATAGAGCCGCAGTTTGTCGTCGAGCCCGTTTTCCATGTATTCCTCAAGAACGCGGCTCAATTGCTTGCCTTTTCGCTGAAATGGAAGGTTGTCATCCACGAGCTCTTTCATTCGGTTTTTAATTTCGAAAACGCAACTTTCGCAGTTTTCTCTTTGCAGGCCTTCAATTTCACAATAGTAGCCTCGCGAAATGGCATGGTCGATTTTCAGTTTGGCTTCGGGGTATAGCTCTTTGACCGCTGTATACATTAAAAAAAATATTGAGCGGATGTACATTCGTTGTCCGTCTGGGTGGCTATAATCGATAAAGCGGATGTTTTTGGGCTTCACAATGTCGAACGACATTTCGCGTACTTTGTTATTGACCAGTGCCCCGCAAATTGGTGATTCGGTTTTAATGTTCAGGTCATTGGCAATCTCCATGAGGGTAGTGCCAAGTGGGTATTGTTTAAATTGACTGATGTTTTCACAGTATATTTCGATGTTTCTCATATTGGTCAAATTTTAAAATTACTAAAGTAGAAAAGAAAATGGAAACAGGGAAGGAGTTTTGTTGAACTTGGGATCAATTTAAGATTAGAGGGGTGGTTTTTTTCTTAGGACTTATACAACACCCAGAGATTTTTGTCTACAGATTCGCCAGTTGTCGGACATGTTTTACACTGATTTCTTCCCTGGTTAAAACAAGCCACCACACCTGAGAACCGGGAGGCTACAATATTGAAC
>JASMTI010000231.1:0-13139 GCA_041694375.1 Bacteroidales bacterium
GGAGCGGCAGCTTGCCGATGACGGGTGCGTTGCATGAACAGGGTGCAGGCGGGCGACCGCAGGAAGCCCCGCCCGCACCCTGTGAATGCCGCACACGGCAAGGCAACTAAAGCGTACAGCCCGCAGGCCGCCTGAAAATTAAAGACTAATTTTTTGATTGCATAAGATATTTATGTATGTTTGCATAAAATACTTAGGTATATGGGAACGAATCAATTGTATAAAGGCAGTTTGGCTACCATTGTGTTGAAGCTTTTGGAAGAAAAAGGGCGCATGTATGGCTATCAGATTACGCAGGAGGTAAAGGCGATATCGGCCGGCGAACTGTTAATTACCGAGGGCGCGCTGTATCCCATGTTGCACAAACTGGAGGCGCAGGGGCTACTGACGGTGGAAACCGAAATGGCGGGAAACCGCATGCGCAAATATTATTCGATTACACACGAAGGGCAAAAGGAAGTGGTAAATCGTATGGCCGAATTGGAAGTTTTTATACGTCAAATGCAAAACTTGTTGAAGCCCCGAATTGAACTGGCATGAAAAAACAACTTACACCACAACAGATTGAACACTTGCACTCGTTTTGCGAAAAGCATTATGTGCCGTATTACGATTTGCAGGTTGAATTGGTTGACCACCTGGCCTCGGCCATTGAAAGCCGCTGGGAGGAAGAGCCGAATATTGATTTTGAGCAGGCATTGAATGATACGTATAAAGAATTTGGTGTTACCGGATTCAGCCGTGTGCGCATAGCACGTGAAAAAGAGTTGCTGAAAAAATACCGGAGAATGCTTTGGCAGTATGTTGGTCAGTTTTTTAAGCTACCCAAAATTATTTTGACAATTGCGATGTCAGCTTTACTGTTTTTAATTTTTCGGTCAACCGATAAAGATTCCATCATTGTTGTTTTTTTTATCGTGATAGTTGCTTTATTTGAGATAACTTACTTTGTATATATTTATCCAAAGTTTTTTAGTATTAATGCATTTTTAAAAAATAAATTCTTGCTTGGTAATGTTTTTAGAAACATTCAAGGGATGTTTGCAACTGTGCCACTTTTGCTTTTAAACTTTGAAAATTTTTAAATATGAGCGACTATCCAAGTTTCCCTGTCTGGTTTGAATTGCTTGTATCACTGTTTATGATTGCTCTTTCATTTTTCATATTATCCCTTTCATTTTATGTGTCCAAAAAAATCCGCACACATTTCGAAGAACAGTTTCCACAATTTGTAAAAGCCTAAAACCATGATCAAACAACTAAGCGAAACACAAATTGAACACCTGCACGAGTTTTGCGAGTTTCATGGGGTGAAATATTACGATGTGCAAATTGAGTTGGTTGACCATCTGGCATCGGCAATTGAAAAGCTTTGGGAGACCGAGCCTCGGTTGACTTTTGAGGAGGCGTTGGTTAATGTCGCCGGGCAATTTGGCGTCGACCCTTTTCATTTTTCAAACCCCAATTCGTTACTCCCTCACCCAATTGAAAACAGGTATGCCAATTCGGGGTTTGATGCCGTTATAGAAGCCAGGTCTAAAGCGCTGGAGAAGAAATACAACCGATTGCACATCCGATATTTTTTTGAGTTCTTCAAGTTGCCGAAACTGGTTTTAACCATTGCATCAACCTTAATTTTATATGGTTTGTTTGAATTTGTAAGGAACAAGGCATTAGCTGCCGGTATTATTCAGGTTGTGTTTTTGCTTTCGTTTTTCCTCTATTGGCTTTTGAAGTACCGAAAAGAAGTGAAGCTTACAATTGAAGCTGATAAACAGTTTATGTTGAGCGACCATTTGCGAACCTGGAAAAACACACCTTTGATTTTTGCTGCCTTATCGCCAGGTATGATTAACGCAATTACAAAGTTATTTGAGATACAGGATAAGTTTTTGTTTTTCAGTTATGTAAATGCGAGTGTTTTGGTTGCCTCATTCATTACATTATATGGAATTCTTGCCATTGTTGCCGGAATTTATTTACCACGAAGAATTAAAAATGACTTTTTGAGCGAGTTTTCACAGTTTGTTAAAGCATAAAACCATGGGAAAATTGCAACCCTTCCCTCTAATACAAAAAAATCATTATATGCCGCGTTCCTACGGAACTCAATTCTTGTCCTCGTTCTGTACCATCGGGTTAAAACCCGACGCTACAATATTTTATCGTTCCTAACGGAACTAAATAAAAAACGGGTTTCCAACCCGTTTTACGCGAAATATTTTAATGTCCAATATCGAATAACCTATAACCAATATTCAATACCCAATATCCAATAAACTTGACCAATGAAAAATTTTCCTTTGCACCTCTGCGTCTTTGTGGTGAAAAAATTTAAACACTAATAACACCAAGTACTCAACGAAGAATAATTTTTCTGCGTCTTTGTGGTGTTTTTAATTCCCCCTCCGGGGGTTAGGGGGCTTTTGTTTCGGCCAGGGATGGGAGCGGCAGCTTGCCGATGACGGGTGCGTTGCATGAACAGGGTGCAGGCGGGCGACCGCAGGAAGCCCCGCCCGCACCCTGTGAATGCCGCACACGGCAAGGCAACTAAAGCGTACAGCCCGCAGGCCGCCTGAAAATTATTAGTCGATTTTAAAACCGGTAGCCGATGCGTATGCCGGGTTCGAGTCCCCAGGGTGCTTGCTCAACTTCGTCGATGCCGATTTTTACGGTTTGGTTGGCGAGGGGCACCAGAATGCTGATGTTGGGGTTGATGGTTAAATGGTTCCAAAGCAACCAGGTATAGCCAATGGGCACTCCGACAAAAAAGGTGTTAAACTTGCCCGACTGTTGGTTGATTGATGTTTCGACATTGTGCATGGAGAAGAGGAGAATGACGCCGGTGCTCCAACGTTTCATGTTGGGGTGCGAGTATATTTCGCCGCGATAACCAAAGGCGGTGAGCTGGTCTTTTTGAAATGACTCTTCGGTGAGGTGTTTGTTGTTGATGTCGATGTGGGCTAAAACCAGCGAGTGTTTGATTCTTTGCCCTTGCCGTATCCATCCGTTGATGTTGAAACTGTACCACTGGCCAATGCGGGGTGCCATTAAATCGTACTCGATGCCCCAATTTTTTTTGTGGGGACCGTTTGGTTGTGCAATAAGTGATGCCGGCACTAATACCATGCAGGTTAATATGGACCACAATCTTTTTTTAAAAGTCTTCATATGACGCTCATTTTGAGTTGTTCGGTTTCATGTAATAGACATGTTTAATGTTAACTGGTTGCAATAACCTGATATTTATTTTTTGTGGTGTATCCTTAACATGTCTTTTTTTGTTTGGGGCGCTATATAATTTTGTTTTATGAATATGTAGCTTAATAAAATGAAACACAAAGTAAAAAAAGTTAAACATGGTCTTTTTAAAAATCATTTTATTGCTTATATTTGCAATGTCAACTTAAATTTATTCAATATGGGATTACCGGTTAATTGTCCGAGTTGTAATGCGGCCCTGCGTGTTTCGACCCTGAAATGTGAAAGCTGTCAAACCAAGGTGGAAGGCTCGTTTGAGCTGCCCATGCTGGCCGCATTGCCGCCCGATGTTCAGGCGTTTATCATTGGGTTTGTAAAAAACAGTGGCAGCCTTAAAAAAATGGCCAAAGAAATGTCGCTGAGCTACCCAACAGTGCGTAACCGTTTGGATGAGGTAATTGAGTTGTTGAATGAACAAGAACCATCAAAAGATGAATGACATGAGTATTAAAGAAATTTTTAACCCTTATGAGAAAATTGCCGGAGCAAAAAGTTTGTTTCTTGGCCTGGCAGCGGTTTTGGTAGCCGGCACTATCGGCTATTTCAGCAAAACGCATTTCGATGGTATCTTAAATATTCACTCAGGTATGCAATCGGCATGGTATGTACACATTGCCGAACCTTTGCTAAGTGTTGCTGTTATTGCGCTTTGGTTTTGGTTGTTTGCGGCTATTTTCGGAAAGCAAAATGTGCGTGCAATCGATGTGGTAGGAACCCAGTTTTTTGCATTCATTCCGCTGCTACCGGCTTCGGCGCTCGGTTTTTTTAAGGTTACCGAGGTGGTAGCTGAAGCTTTGCAACAGTTGGTGGCAAACCCTACCGCACCGCTTGATATTGCTGCTAACCAAATGGCGATTTTTGTTATGTTGATGATTGTTGTGATGCTGCTAACAGTGTGGAGTGCTATTTGGATTTATAAAGCCTATAAAGTGGCTGCCAACCTGCCAAATCATATACATATCCCTGTGTATATCACAGGAATTATTGTGGGAATGATTGTCCCCAAATTTTTTACTTCTCTAATAATTTAAAACAAACAACTATGAAAAAAATTACAATTATCCTGTTGCTTGCCCTGTTGACAAGCATTTCCGTTTTAGCACAAGATATTACAGGTGCCTGGAATGGTGCCCTTGAAGTAGGCGGGCAGAAATTGCGTTTGGTTTTCAATATTGAGAAAACCGATGCCGGCATTTCGGCGACTATGGACAGCCCCGACCAGAATGCCTTTGGTATTCCGGTTTCGGAGGCTACTTTTGATGGTTCAGAACTTAGTATTACCATCACACAGGCCGGCATTAAATACAAAGGCACCCTTACCGGCGACAGTATTACCGGGACTTTCAGCCAAATGGGGTCATCGTTTCCGATGGTGCTCAGCAAAAATGCCCAAAAGGTTGAAAGACCCAAACGTCCGCAGGAACCTGAAAAGCCTTACCCCTATATTTCGGAAGATGTAACCTTTGAAAATGCGGAAGACGGAATTCAGATGGCCGGGACCTTAACTTTGCCCGATGCAAAAGGCAAACACCCGGCGGTGGTATTAATCTCGGGCAGCGGTCCGCAAAACCGCGACGAAGAGTTGATGGGGCACAAGCCTTTTTTGGTTTTGGCCGACCATCTTACCCGCAATGGCATTGCCGTGCTAAGATACGATGACCGGGGCACCGGCGGTTCGGGTGGCGATTTTAGCAAAGCTACCTCTTTTGATTTTGCCAACGATGCCAAAGCGGCCATCGATTATTTAAAGGGCAGGAAGGAAATTGCCCCGGCAAACATTGGACTCATGGGGCACAGCGAAGGTGGAATTGTTGCACCTATTGTGGCATCGCAACACCCCGGTGAAGTTGCATTTATTGTGCTGCTTGCCGGTCCCGGACTTCCGGGAAGTAAAATTGTGCTGATGCAGCAACAGTTGATTGGCAAAGCATCGGGCATGCACGACGGTGATTTGGAACTGGCAGCAAGCACCAATAAACAGGTTTTTGATTTGATTGATGAAGTTGACAATCAGGAGGAACTGCACAAGAAAGTGTCAGATTTGCTGCACGAAATTGCATCTAAGAACCCCGATATGGTGCCCGAAGGAATGGAAGCCGGCCAGTTTATTGATATGCAGTTAAGCCAGCTTTTATCGCCGTGGATGAAAAACTTTTTAACGTACGACCCTGTGCTTGCCCTCAAAAAAGTTCGTTGCCCCGTGTTGGCCATTAATGGCGAAAAAGATTTGCAGGTGCCACCAAAAGAAAACCTGGAGAAAATTCGCGAAACCCTGGAAAAAGCCGGTAATAAAAACGTAAGCACCATCGAACTTGAAGGCCTGAACCATCTTTTTCAGGAATGCGAAACCGGATTGCCTTCCGAGTATGGCCAAATAGAGCAAACCATGTCGCCTCTGGCATTGAACACCATTTCTAAATGGGTGAAAAAGCAGGTGGAATAAAATAGACGATATTCAACATAAAAATGCTTTTGAGTTGAAAATTGAACTAAATTTCGCCCTGTATCCTAATAGTCAATAATGTCAATAATTATCAGGAAATCACTTGTGGGCGACCTTGGGTTGCTTGAAAAAATTGAGCGGGAATGCTTTCCGGTTTTTCAGCAAAGTTCAAGGCGGACATTACGTTTAAGCCTTTCAAGCAGTTTTCAGGAAGTGTGGATTGCCGAAAAACAGGCCGGTAAAGGTAAAATGTATATTCCGGCCGGTAGCATCATATTACACTTGCATGCCCGTTCGGTACGTTTGTTCTCGCTTGCTGTGTTACCGGCCATGCAAGGCGAAGGAATAGGGGCAAAGCTCGTCAACAATGCCATCAACCAAGCGATTGCACGCGGTTGCGAACGGGTAAGCCTCGAAGCTTTATCTGCTAACCTGCCATTAATTGCATGGTACAAGAAACTGGGCTTTGAAGAACTTGAAACCCTTTATGATTATTATGCTGATGGGCAACATGCCGTGCGTATGGTTTTTACCATCTCAAGGCCAAAATCCAACGATTCGCTATCAAATATTATAGTTGTTGATAACCCAAAGGAATGGAAATTTATAATTGATGGTGTGCGGGTTATTTCTTCAAAAGAATACATAAGCGAACCTGGTTTTCAGGCAAACCGGAATTTGCGGGTGTTCAACCTTAGCAACTCGTACCGTTATCAAAGCATGGGCTATTATGTTTCGCTTTTGGCATCGGCACGTGATCACCGGGCAATACCAAATGTAACGACCATCCGTGACTTTAAAAACTTGTCGGTCATTCGCTCCATTGCCACTGATATCGAGGAATTGATTCAATCTTCACTTTCAAAAATTGAAGATACTAAATTTTCATTCCAAATTTATTTTGGTCAAACAAGAGAGTCGATGTTTAAAGTGCTTGCACATCGACTTTATCAGTTATTTGAAACCCCACTTTTGCAGGTATCGTTCATTAAAACCGATAAATGGATGATTAACAGTGTGCTCCCAATCAGTTTAAATAAATTGGGGGCGGAAGAATGTACAGGCATAGAGCAATTTGCTAATGCCTATTTTTCGAAGAAGAGGTTTGCCAAACCCCGTTTAAAGTATTATAAATATGATTTGGCGATACTTGTCAACCCCAATGAACCGCATCCGCCCTCGTGTCCGGTAGCATTGAAATGTTTTAAAGAGGCGGCCAACAAAATTGGGTTTTATGTTGATTTTATTACTAAGAACGAATACGAAGATATTTGTGAATACGATGCACTTTTCATACGTGAAACGACCAGCGTAAACAACCATACTTATCAGTTTTCGCGGCGTGCTTATGCCGAAGGCTTGGTGGTTATCGACGACCCATGGTCAATTTTGCGTTGCGCCAACAAAATTTACCTCAATGAGCGTATGCGCCAAAACCGTATCCCCACGCCCAAAACAATAATGCTGTCAAAAGGAATATTTAAAAAGAGGGAAGCCGGAAAGTACGACTACCCATTGGTGCTGAAGCAGCCCGACAGTGCTTTTTCGGTGGGGGTAATTAAAGTAAATAGCGGGCAGGAACTTATTGACGCCCTGAAAACCATGTTCCGTAATTCTGATATGGTTATTGCACAGGAGTTTCTTTATTCGGAATATGACTGGCGCATAGGTGTACTTGACAATATGCCCCTTTTTGCCTGTAAATATTACATGGCCAAAGACCATTGGCAAATTTACAACTGGCAGGCATCGAAGGACGATGGCTCGGGGGATTCGGAAACAATTCCGGTTGAACAGGTTCCCGAAGCGGTCATGAAAGTAGCCCTGAAAGCCGCATCGCTAATGGGCGACGGGTTGTATGGCGTTGATTTGAAAATGGTGGGCGATAAGGTGTATCTAATTGAAGTGAACGACAATCCCAACATTGATGCGGGTATTGAAGATGCCGTTTTGAAGAAAGATATTTATACGAAGATAATGCAAACCCTGCTCCAGCGCATAGAGCTTTCGCGAAACACCAAACGGCTTGTGGCCATTGAGCCCGATTAATGGATACGACTAAATTATTAGTCGTTTTTCTTGCTTGACTAAAAACTTAGTCATATATTTGTTCCGGACTTTCAACATTACAATTATGCAACTGACAAAAGCTGAAGAACAAATAATGCAGATACTATGGGAACTGGGCGAAGGAATGGTTCGCGATATACGCGATAAGTTCGACGAGCCCAAACCCGCGCGAAATACAGTTTCAACAATTATTCGGGTACTAGAAAGCAAGGGTGTGGTTAGCTACCGCCCCGAAGGGAATGCCCACGTGTATTACCCACTGCTTTCGAAAGGCGAATATTCGAAGAAACAACTGTTTTCGCTTATGAAGAACTATTTTAACAACTCGTTTCCGCAAATGGCCACGTTTTTCGCACGTGAGAACGACCTGACCATTGAGGAGCTTGAAAATTTGATGAACGAAACCAAAGAGGAACTCAAAAACCCCGAAAACGAATAATTATGGATGCATTGGGTAGCTATTTACTGCAAATGGCCTGTTGGCTGGCCGGATTTTGGCTGGTGTATGCCGCATTTTTACGCAACGAAACCTTCTTTAAGCTGAACCGTTGGTTTTTGCTTGCAGGCTTAATCGTATCGGTTGTAATGCCTTTGTTTCCGGTTTATTACAGAACCGAAGCTGCAACAGCCGATTTATCGGCTTTAAGCACCATGCTTCGTTATTCGCAAACAACTGAAATAAGTACCGAAAAACCGGTAAATTACTGGTTGCTGGCTTATATTTTGGGTGTTTTGGTTTTTGTTTCCAGGTTTCTTTGGCAAACATTCAGGCTTCGGAAAATGCGCAAACAAGTTGATATTGAGCAATCGGGCTCGGCCAAAATTTACCGGCTCAACACCGATACTGCACCTTTTTCGTTTTTCAGAAATATTTATGTTAGTAAAAAATTGAATGGCGAAACCGAGTTGAAAGCGGTTATAGCCCACGAGAAAGTCCACATTGAAGAACGACACTGGGCCGACCTGCTGTTGCTGGAAATGGTCCGCGCTTTGCAATGGTTTAATCCCTTGCTTATGTTTTATCGAAAAGCAATATTGCAAAACCACGAATACCTGGCCGATACCGGAACCTTACAAAAAGGGGTGAGTGCACGCACCTACAAGGCCATACTGGCCAATCAAATGCTGGGAATGCCGGTTCTGCAAATTGCCAACGGCTTTACGCTGTTTAATCCAATTAAAAGAATTACCATGATGAATAAAAATAGAACCAAACCCCAAAAGCGGCTAAAACTTTTGTGGGCTTTACCCGTGGCAGCCATCGTAATGACTGCTTTTGCCGAACCGGTTTATGTGCCGGCAAATACCGCTAACGGTAATGAAATTACAGAAGGGGAAACGATTATCGTTAAAGGAAAAGTGAGCGATGAAAACGGTGAACCGCTTCCCGGGACTTCGATAGTTATTGCCGGAACAAACAAGGGCACACTAAGCGATGCCAAAGGAAAATTTGAATTGGCAGGTGTATTGCCCGATAACGAAATTGTATTTTCGTTTGTAGGCTATAAATCTGTTAAAACAACGGCAGATAAAAATATCGATGTGCAACTCGAACGCAAGATTATGGTAATGAAAGCAGTTACCGAAGAAGTAGCACCACCACCTCCGCCACCACCATGTCCTCCACCGCCATCGATAAAATTTGAAGAGATTCCTGATGATTTATCTGGTTTTTTGAGCGGAAAAAATGGAAATTCGCCCTTAATTGTACTTGATGGAAATGAATATAGGGGAGATATTAATGATATTAATGCGAATGCCATTGCCGAAATAGCAGTATTGAAGGATGAGTTCGACAACAAAACTTTTGGCGAAAAGGGTAAAAACGGAGTTGTTTTAATAACAAGCAAAAACAAAAACGAAAGTCGGGACGAAGAGGTATTTGTAGTTGTTGAAGACATGCCTTCGTTTGTTGGGGGAAAACCTGCATTGAATGCCTATTTGGCAAAAGCCACAGCCGGGGTGGAAGAAAAAGGCAGTGCCGTTATTCAATATACGGTTATGCCCAATGGCAGTTTATCAAACATCAAAGAGATAAGCTCCTCATCGGAATCGCTTGGTAAAAAGGCAATGGAAATTGTAAGCTCAATGCCCAAATGGGATCCTGGGAAACAACGTGGCAAACCTGTTAAAGTTAGGGTGTCACTCAGTATCGATTTTCTTTAAAAAAACAAAACGCCGGTATGTTGTTTATACATAACCGGCGTTATTTTCTATTTCTTCTATGTTTACTGAGTGGAAGCCCCAGTTTTAAAAAACTTAATTTGGTAAATTAAAATGCATACCCTACCGTTAAGTTAGTGGCAAAAGCAAGCCTCCAAAGGTAGTCTACAGATTTATCCTGCACATATTTATCGTCTTTATAAACATAGTCAAAAGTTGAAAACCGATATAAATCAGCACCAAGTCCACCAAAGTTCCAGTCAATGGTGATTAAATCTTTTATCACCCATTGGGCACCGATTTTCAGTCCATAACCAAAGCGGTTGGCCGTATAGCCGGTTTTAATATCACCATCAATGTCTTCTGCATTAATATATGAATTTTGTTCAGGCAAGTTGAGGTCAGCTGTTAGGTCAATACCTGCATAACGGATGTAAGGGGCTACATAAAACCCACGGGGACCGGTTTTGTTTTTTGAATATAACCTGTAATCTAAGTGGATGGCTGCCCCGTTAAAGCCCCAATCATCTTTAATGTTTATGAGCAGGAATTCTTCAATAAGATTATCAAAACCTAATAAGTTTGGTTTTAGATATGATATCGATATTGAGGCCGAAGAGTAGTCGGTAAGTAATTGTTCATATTGAAGGTTGTATCTTCCATAAGCTAATCCGAGTGGTGTTGTTTTTACTACATTTTTTTGTGAAAATGCACTGGCTGTTATGATGAACGCGATATAACATTCTTCATATAAGAGGGGTTAAAATGGTTTATTGGATATGATTTAATAAAATGTAAAAATTTTTATTCGGATGGCTGGCTTTATTAATTTTATGTGAGTTCAGGGGGCTGCTTTTTGATATTTATACATTTAACGGATGAAAATCGTATCTTAGCGGTTCAAAATCAAAAGGTATAGAAATATATGGAGAAAAAGACGTTACCATTTACGAAGGAACAATTAGAAGAAATTACAAAAAAGTACCCAACTCCTTTTCATATATATGATGAAAAAGGCATAAAAGATTATGCTGAATATTTTGTCAGCAATTTTAGCTGGAACAATGGATTTAAAGAATATTTTGCTGTTAAAGCATTGCCCAATCCATACATCATGAAAATTTTACATCAAAAAGGTTTTGGGGCCGACTGTAGCTCGATGGCTGAATTGCTTTTAGCTGAAAAAGCAGGCATGAGGGGTGATGAAATTATGTTTACCTCGAATGATACGCCTGCCGAAGAATATCAAAAAGCGATTGACCTTGGTGCTATAATCAACCTTGATGACATAACCCATATCGATTATATTGAAAAGCATGTTGGCATACCCGAGCTGGTATGTTTCCGTTACAACCCGGGTGCTTTAAAAGGTGGCAACGCCATCATTGGCAACCCCGAGGAATCGAAATATGGTTTTACCCGCGAGCAGCTTTTCGATGGATACAAAAGGCTGAAAGAAAAAGGGGTGAAACGCTTTGGTATCCATACCATGGTTGCTTCAAACGAGCTTGATGCCGATTATTTTGTTGAAACTGCCGATATTATTTTTGATACTATTGTTGATATCCATCAAGAATTGGGGATCCGCTTTGAATTTGCAAACCTTGGCGGTGGGATTGGTATCCCGTATAAGCGTGAGCATAAGTCGGTGGATATGAAAAAGGTAAGCGATGGTATTAAGGAACTTTACGAAAAATATATTGAAGCCAATAACCTGGCACCGCTAAAGATTTTCTTTGAATCGGGCCGTGCCATTACAGGTCCATTTGGTTACCTGGTTGCACGTGTGCTCCACATGAAAGAAACCTATAAGAAATATGTGGGGCTCGATGCAAGCATGCATAACCTGATGCGCCCGGCCATGTACAAGGCTTATCACCATATTACCATTCCGGGCAAGGAAGACCAGCCTCACGATAAATTATATGATGTAACCGGTTCGTTATGCGAGAACAACGATAAGTTTGCCATTAACCGTTTATTGCCAAAAGTTGATGTAGGTGACCTTGTGGTTATACACGATACCGGGGCACATGGACATTCAATGGGGTTCAACTATAACGGTAAACTTCGTTCGGCTGAATTGTTGTTGAGGGAAAATGGTGAGGTAGAACAAATCCGCCGTGCCGAAACACATGACGATTATTTTGCTACACTTGATTTTGAAGGCCTCGACAGTTTTAAATAATGGTCGATTTCAGGGATGATATAAAAAATGCACTGGAAGTTCTCAGGGCTGGTGGTACCATCCTATACCCCACCGATACGGTGTGGGGCATAGGTTGCGATGCTACCAGCCCTGAGGCTGTTCAGCGTGTTTTAGACATAAAAAAACGCAGTTCCGAAAAGAGTATGCTCATGCTGCTCGAAAATCCCAGCTTAATTCTTTCTTACGTTGACGAGGTGCCGGATGTAGCCTGGGATTTAATCGATTTTGCCGAAAAACCCACCACTATTATTTTCGATGGGGCAAAAAACCTGGCGCCAAACCTTATTGCCAAAGATGGAAGCATTGGGATACGGATAACCAGCGAAGCTTTTACGCAACATCTGTTGCAACGTTTTCGTAAACCCATTATTTCAACGTCTGCTAATTTAAGTGGCATGTCCTGCCCTAAAAATTTCGATGACATTGATGAAGCAATCAAATCGAAGGTTGATTACATTGTAAAATACCGGCAGGATGAAATACAAAACCCTGTACCATCCAGCATTATTAAGCTGGGAAGCACAGGGCTGATAAAAATATTGAGGAAATAGACAGGGAAATTATCTCAAATTATCTTACATAAATCGCATCACCCGTTCCATTATCACTGATTTGGGTGGTAGCTATACCGGTATAAAATACATCCCCGGTGCTGTTTAGCCGTATGGTCAGTTCTTCACTCACGTTTACCTCCACATCGCCGGTCCCGTTTGAATATATTGAAGCAACTTCTGAAAGTAAATCAAAGGCTTTGTAATGGCCGGTGCCATCGGTACGGACATTTTGCTCATAACATTCGCCAAACAGAATTACATCACCGGTGCCATCAATGTCAACATTTATATCGCGGGCCGATACAATGAGGTCTACATCGCCTGTTGAGTTGTTGCGGATATCAAGTTCGTCGTCAAGGGTAATGTATTTGTTGCTCCATATTGTGCCAGTACTGTTGTTGGTTATATCGAGGCTGCCCAGGTCGTCAAAACCATCGAT
>JASMTI010000232.1:0-10375 GCA_041694375.1 Bacteroidales bacterium
AAAGTTAGGGCATCCTTGTGTCCAAACTTTTTTTTTGATCGGATAGCTTAAAAATATACTATATTTGCACGACTTTTAAAGACATAATATATGTTAGCAAAATCAAATTTTAGTTAAGAAATATTCGTTTATAGTGCTTTAATTATAAAAATGCAGTTAGAAGAAAAAGTGCTGTTGATAAAGCAAATGTTTGCGGAAGTTGATGCACAATGTCGTTTGTTTTTAAATAATGTTCCCCTCAGTTGCCCTCCGGGTTGCGCCAAATGTTGTCATGGAAAACATGTTACTGCAAGCCCGCTCGAATTTTTACCATATGCTTATCGTTTATACCTGGATGGGGTGCTTGAAGAAAAATTCTGGTTGTATAAAAAACATCCGGTGCCACGTTGTTTTCTTGTAGAAGGCGAGATTCCCGATGGAATTGGCAAATGTAGTGAATATAAACATCGTGGCTTGATATGCCGCTTGTTTGGTAATGCGGCATCGGTAAATAAAAAAGGACTGAAATCATACAGTGGATGCGCCCTGCTTAAAAGCCAGGTTGCCAGCTATGAAGGTTTTGATGACATGGTACAGATGTACTCGCCGGTTTATTCAGGTTTTTATATGCAGTTACGTGCCATCGATAACGAATATGGAGGTATGCTCCTGCCGGTAAACCAAGCTGTTATTAAGGCTATGGAGATTGTGTATTACAACACGCGAAACCTGCCGGGCAATAATCCTAGCCAAAAAGTTGCTTAGATTTTAAGGGAATAAAAGAGTGGGAGTTGTTATGCATTTTTTGAAAATGTATCTTTGTGCACATTCTAAAAAATAATAGCAATGAATCGACAAAACGTAAGGGTACGGTTTGCTCCAAGTCCAACCGGCCCGCTGCATATTGGGGGTGTACGTACAGCACTGTTTAACTATTTATTTGCACGTAAAAATAACGGGACTTTCATTCTTCGCATTGAAGACACCGATCAAACACGATATGTGCCGGGTGCTGAGGCTTATATAATGGAGGCTTTAAAATGGTGTGGGATTGAAATTGATGAAGGTATCAATGAAGGTGGGGGCTTTGGTCCGTACCGCCAGTCTGAACGTAAGGAGCTTTATAAGCAGTATGCCCTTGACTTAATTGAAAATGGCAATGCCTACTATGCATTTGACACAGCTGAGGAGCTTGATAACATACGTAAAGATTTTGAGTCGCGAAAAGAAACATTTACATACAATAACCAAACAAGGGGCAGCCTTCGGAATTCTATATCGATGCCGGCCGATGAGGTACAGAAATTAATCGATTCCGGGGAAAAATTTGTCGTCCGCTTTAAAATGCCCGACAATACTGATGTTACCGATACCGATATTGTTCGTGGCCCGGTAACTTTCAATACCGACAGGCTAGATGATAAAATTCTTTTTAAGTCAGACGGGATGCCAACTTATCACCTGGCTAATGTTGTTGATGACCACCTGATGGAAATAACACATGTTATACGTGGTGAAGAGTGGTTGCCATCAATGCCGCTGCACGTTTTGTTATATGAGAAATTGGGATGGGAAAAGCCAGAATTTGCTCATTTGCCATTGATTTTAAAACCTGTAGGGAAAGGCAAATTAAGTAAACGCGATGGTGAAAAAATGGGCTTCCCGGTATTTCCGCTGCAATGGACCGACCCCAAAACAGGTGAAGTATCCAAAGGTTATCGTGAAGACGGTTATTTTCCTGCAGCTTTTATCAATTTGCTGGCGCTTCTGGGGTGGAACCCTGGAACTGAGCAGGAATTGTTTAGTATGCAGGAGCTTATTGAGGCTTTTGATTTAAGCCGTGTTGGAAAATCAGGCTCAAAGTTCGATCCTGAAAAAGCTAAATGGTTCAATCATCAGTACATGATGGTAAAAGACGACGCTGAATTGGCTGAGGTTTTTGACAGTTTCCTGAAAACAAAATATATTGAAGCTGAAAAAGAGTATATCGTTAAAGTGGTGGGTATGTTAAAAGAACGTGCCACATTTATCACCGATATATGGGAACAGGGGTATTATTTCTTTAAGGCACCTGAAGAATATGATGCCAAAACAGTAAAAAAAAGGTGGAAAGCCGGAGTGCCTGAAATCATGTCGGAGATACTTGATTTTTTAAAAGCTTATAATGGTGAATGGAATGCTGCTCCACTGAAAGAACAATTTTCGGCATTTGTAAATGAAAAAGAATGGGGCTTCGGGGTTGTTATGAATGCCTTCAGGCTTTGCATTGTGGGTGCCGCCATGGGTGCCGACCTTTTTGAGATATGCGAAATGATTGGTCGTGACGAAACAATTTCGCGCATTCAAAAAGCATTGGATACCCTTGAAGTATAATAGATATCAAATATCAAATAATAAACAAAGGCTGTTCGAGATCCCGGACAGCCTTTATATTAATTTTTTATTGGTTTTCAACTAATACTCATCTTCATTGAAGAAGAAATCATCCTTGCTTGGATAATCAGGCCAGATGTCTTCAATCGATTCGTAAACTTCACCTTCATCTTCAATCTCTTGAAGATTTTCGATTACTTCCAACGGAGCGCCCGAACGGATTGCATAATCAATCAACTCGTCCTTGCTCGCAGGCCAAGGTGCATCTTCCAGTTTTGAGGCTAATTCTAGTGTCCAGTACATAGTTAATTATGATTAACAATATTCCTTGAAATTAAGTGCGAATATAAAAAATATTTTTAATTAAAAAACAACAATATAGCTTAACCATTATTTCTCTTCCAAATAGTTTCGTTTTGCTTATTCATGAAATTGTTGTACCGGGCTAAAACAAACAGATAGTCTGACAACCGATTAATAAACATGAGTATGTGCTGGTCGATGTTTGCAGCCTCTGCAATCGTTGTAATTCGCCGCTCGGCCCTTCTGCAAACTGTGCGGGCCACTTGGGTCTGGGCTGCCGACGGGGTGCCGCCGGGAAGGATAAAGTTTGTTAAAACTGGCATTTGTTCCTGCATGCGGTCAATTTCGCTTTCCAGTTTTTCGATGTCGTGCCCATCACATTCAAGGGCATTTCTTAAATCTGATTTTTCAGGGTCTGTAGCCAGATACGATCCGATAATAAAAAGTTTGTTTTGTATCAGTTCTAACGTTGAACTTACTTTTTCTTCAATAAAAGTAGTTTTCAACATCCCGATCCACGAGTTAAGCTCATCAACTGTACCATAAGCTTCAAGCCGTTGGTCAGTTTTTTCAACACGGGTACCCCCAATTAATCCCGATGTTCCATTATCGCCGGTTTTTGTGTATATTTTAAATTCTTTGTTCATATCATTGTTTTTTTTTCTCTAAAAAGACAAAGTAAAGGGAAATTGGTTCGATATGCGAATGCTTTGTGAATAAAAAATTATACAAGTGGGTTTTTTTGCTAGCGGTTAATAATATCTTTGTTATATGGCAACCAGGTTAGTGCAGGATATAAAATTTCTACCCGGGGTAGGACCGAAAAAGGCTGAAATTCTTCAGTCGGAACTTGGTATCTGTACTTTTGAGGATTTGCTGTATTATTTCCCTTATAAATATGTTGACCGGACAAAATTTTATAAGATTAGGGAAGTAAACGGTAATATGCCGTATGTGCAGATTATCGGGAAAATATCGGCGTTGCAAAAGACAGGCGAAGGGCATAAAGCCAGGCTTAGTGCAGTTTTTACCGATGACACAGGTTCGCTCGAACTTGTTTGGTTTAAGGGGATAAAATGGGTGGTTAAAAATTTAAAGAAAGGTGCACCTTATATTTTATTCGGGAAACCATCCCTTTTTAACGGACGTATAAATGTTGTTCATCCCGAACTTGATGAATATAAAGAAGGTGAACAAACCACTGCAGGTTCCCTTCAGGCTTTCTATAATACAACTGAGAAAATGAAAAAGAATTATCTCAGTACAAAAGCCATTTTGAAACTTCAAATGAACCTGGCCCCTGTAATTCGTAATGAAATAAGTGAAACATTGCCGGCATGGTTTGTCCATAAATTTAAATTGATGCCATTACGTGAAGCACTTTATTTTATTCATTTTCCCGATAATAACGAAAGGTTACGAAACGCACAGTTCAGGTTAAAATTTGAAGAGCTTTTCTATATTCAACTTAAAATATTAAGCCTGAAATCGAATCGTTCCCAAAAGTTTAAAGGGCATGTATTTCAGGTGATAGGCGATAAGTTTAATACTTTTTTTCATGAGTGTTTGCCATTTGAAATGACAGGGGCACAAAAAAAAGTAATACGCGAAATACGTCGCGATGTAGGTTCAGGGCATCAGATGAACAGGCTTTTGCAGGGCGATGTGGGAAGCGGCAAAACACTGGTAGCCCTTATGTGCATGCTTATGGCACTCGATAATAAAACACAGGCCAGCTTAATGGCCCCTACCGAAATTTTGGCTACCCAGCATTATAAAACTTTGATGGAAATGCTGGCGCCGTTAAACCTGAACGTGCGTTTGCTTACCGGATCAACGAAAACCAAAGACCGCAAAATTATTCACAGTGAATTGCTTGATGGTTCGCTCGATATTTTGATTGGCACCCATGCTTTGATTGAGAGCAAGGTGGCATATGAAAATCTCGGGCTCGTGGTTATTGATGAGCAACACCGCTTTGGGGTGGCCCAAAGGGCTAAATTGTGGCAAAAAAACATAATCCCGCCCCATGTTCTGGTGATGACGGCTACGCCTATACCAAGAACACTGGCCATGACGGTTTACGGCGACCTCGATGTTTCGGTTATTGATGAGTTGCCACCCGGGCGAAAGCCGGTGAAAACCATGCACTTTTATGATAATAAAAGAAAAAGGATGTTCCAGTTTATAAGGGACGAAATTCGTAAAGGCCGGCAAGTATATTTTGTTTATCCGTTAATCGAGGAATCTGAAAAATTGGATTATAAAAATCTCGAGAGCGGTTTTGAAACGATCAAAAAAGTTTTTCCTGAATATAAAATTGGCATGGTGCACGGACGGATGAAACCGGCTGAAAAAGATGGGGAAATGATGCGCTTTAAAAACCGCGAAACACAAATTCTGGTTTCAACAACCGTTATTGAAGTGGGGGTTGATGTGCCCAATGCAAGTGTGATGGTTATCGAAAGTGCCGAACGTTTTGGGCTTTCGCAACTGCACCAGCTCAGGGGGAGGGTTGGCCGTGGTGCAGATCAGTCTTATTGCATCCTTATGTCATCGTATAAACTTTCCAAAGAAAGTACCATCCGCTTAGAAACAATGGTGCGGACAACCGATGGTTTCGAGATTGCCGAAACCGACCTGAAATTACGTGGCCCCGGCGATATGGACGGTACACAGCAAAGCGGGCTCGGGTTTAACCTGAAAATTGCAAATATCAGCCGCGATGGCGAATTGTTACAGCATGCCCGTAATGTGGCTTCCGATATTATTGAAAACGACCCCTTTTTACAACACGAATTAAATAATTTGTTTAAGGTGCAACTTAAAAAAATGAAAAATACTCAGTTTAACTGGAGTGTAATTAGTTAACAAACAAAATATAAAACCATGGTACGATGTAGTTTAGTTCTTGTAATGTTGATGTTTAGTGTTTTGCTATTTGCGCAAGGTGATAATAACAAGGAAAACCAGAAATATAATGTTTTTGAAGGGAGTTTTGAAGGTGATTTCAATAATCAGCAATGGGTTGATGACTGGGGTATTGCCTGGAATAGCCGTGCCAGTGAATGCAGCATCGTTTCTGATGCTGCCGATGGGAAAAAAGCCTTGCAGGTTTTTTATCCCAAAGGGGCTGTCGGGCCTGATGAAGGTGGGGCGCAATTCCCGATTGTGTTTCAGGATATGCAGCAAAATGAAGGCGATGGATTGTACCAAGAGCTGTACTTGCGATATTATGTGAAGTTTAAAAATGGGTTCGACTTTCAACGGGGAGGAAAACTTCCCGGTTTGATGGGTGGAAGCGATTCGTGGACACGTTCAGGCGGTGACCAGCCCGATGGGACAAATGGGTGGACGCTCCGGTTGATGTGGCGCCAAAACGGACGTTTGGTTGTATATGCTTATGTTCCACCTTCGGAAAATGGGAAGTGGGGCAGTGAAACCTGGGGGCAAGACATCGATTGCGGTGTAGATGCAAAAACCGGTGAATGGATTTGCGTTGAACAATTTGTGAATGTTGGTGATGCCGGCAAAGATAATGGGCGCCTTAAAGTGTGGGTTAATGGTGAAGAATGCATAAATATCAACGATATGCGGTTTTGGGATGAAGCGAATGATGCAGGGAAAATTGGAGGTATTTATTTTTCAACATTCCATGGTGGAAATACAAAAGACTGGGGACCTGATAACGATTCGTATGCCTTATTTGACGGTTTCGCAGCATCGCCAGGGCGAATCGAGGAATAGAAACTGTTAATAATTGCTTCGTTTTAGTTTAACATTCAGGCGAATGTGTTGTGTTATCTTTGAAACAAAAAGAATTACTAATGAAGCAAAGAAATATCATAGTGCCAATATTGGTTGTCGTTTGTTTAATGATATCAGGAACAAGTAAAATGTCAAGTGCCCAGAATACTTTTATTGCCCATCGCGGAGCTTCATACCTGGCGCCTGAAAACACACTGGCTTCGGTGAATTTGGCGTGGGAGCTTGGTGCCGATGCTGTTGAGGTTGATGTTTATTTATCGGCCGATAACCGTGTGGTGGTTATTCACGATAAAACAACTAAGCGTACTTCTTCGGGAAAGGCAAATTACAAGGTTGCAAAAACCAGTTCCGATGTTCTTTGTGGTGTTGATGTTGGTGCGTATAAATCGAATAAATATGCCGGTGAGAAAATCCCATACATTGACGAAGTAATTGAAACGGTTCCCGAAGGAAAAACGCTTGTTGTTGAAATAAAATGTGGAGCCGAAGTTTTGCCGGCACTCGAAAAAGCAGTAAGGGAATCGGGCAAAAAAGAACAAATTGTATTCATTAGTTTTGGGTGGAAAACCATTCTGGAAACACAAAAGGTATTTCCAGAAAATAAGTGCTACTATTTGAAAATGTTTTCGGCAGGGTTAGCCCGCCGGATGAGGCTGGCAGCAAAAAACGGGTTGGCCGGTGTAAACCTCAACCACAAAATTATCAACCGGAAGGTGGTACAAAGGGCTAATGATCTGGGGCTTGAAGTATTGGCATGGACCGTTGATGAACCTTCAGAAGCAAAAAGGCTTACCGATTTGGGGGTCACCAAAATTACTACAAACCGTCCAAAGTGGCTGAAAGGGCAATTGGCCAAATAACTTGTCAACAAATTTGAATGTCTTTTTTCACCCATATTGCAAACAATAGATCGTAAGATTTTAGACGTGAGACAATAGACAAAATATAAAATGTTTACCCGCAGACAAATAAATCTTTATGCTTTGTGAGATTGGTGCCTTCGTGGGGTTTAAACATGAATGAGCGTGTAATAAAAACAGCAAAGATCGAATAGCAGTTAACTATACTAATGCGAAACTTGAATGATTAAAACATCTGTATCAATCTGTGTATATAAAGATTATTTTAAAATAGTTGATTTAAGCAGGATAATACCCGATTGAATCTGGTTCTGCATCATATACACTGAAAGCGTTTTTTTGGTAATGACAACTTTACCGGCGTCAGACGAGGCATGTATCATATGGGTTTTACCATCTTTTTTGGTTATTATGCCATTGTGCACAATGTCTAATCCATTGATATTGGTGGTGAAGGCAACTATAAGCCCGCTTTCAATTTCATTTTCTATTGACGCAATTTCTTCTTTTGGAATGTAATAAAACGTTTGATTTGAAAGGCGTTTTTCGGCTTCAATAATGGATTTTATAAGCGTTGTATCTGCCTTTAACTGAGGGTAAGCATTGGGGTGGGTGCTCATGAAATTTATTTCCTTTTGGTAAGGAATGCCACTATAATTTTTGGTTACATCTTCAACAAACCCTTTTTCGATGTTATTGGCAATCCAGTCGGTAAAATAATGGAGGCGGCTGGTGTAGCCGTTCAATTCTCCATCCCGGTATCGTATGTTTTTTAGTTGCCGGATATAGGCTTCAAAGTTTGTATTGGGCATATTTAATGTTCGTTGCAGTGCCAGGCAGGTTTCAACAAAAGTAGTACAATCGAATTGGTGAAGGTTGATTACCAGGTTTTCGTCTTGCCCGTTTTCGAGGGTGTGGGCGGCATACGGTATGCCAATAAAATCAAAGGCTATATCGTTAAGCTTGTAATTTTCGTATTCTGAAATCCGGTTAATTGTTTCAACCACACGAACCGAATCAGCTTCTTCAAAAACAGCCGTGTGAATTTGCTTTTCAGTGCTTTTGGCGTTCGAACAAGATGAAAAAGCCAAAAAAAGAAAAATGTATAGTTGTGTTTGATGCATTAAACGGTTCTTGTAATTTTGTTTTATCAAAAATACAAAATCATTACACCAAATCTTAATAACCCAGTGTTTTTTATAACTTATCAAACACACAAAAAATATTAAGGGTGGGTAATGAATTAAGTTATCTGATACACATTTCTATGTCTCTTATGTTCTGTAATTTATAAAATATTTTTGGGTGGTTTGTTATATTATACACCTTAAGGCCACTAATTCACGAATAATAAAATAAACACGAAATTCATTCCGATAGCAATCGGAATAATATTCGAGAATTCGTGGCAATTTTTTCGATGAATACAGCTAAATTTTTCTCTCTTAGTGTTGTGGATGAAACGAGCATGATCAGCTAGCTGAATACCACCGATGATTACTACTATGTATATTGTGTTGTTGAGTTCCCTTGAAACAATCGTGTGAGCTATGAAAAGGATTTGTTTTCAACTGTTTTCTATTGCCTCCTATTGCTTTCAATTGTCTCTTTTACTGCTTCGAGCCTTTTCTGTGCCACCATGGGTTTTACATCCATGTAGCAACCGCCCAGGCAGCCACCTTCGCAGCTCATGCCCTCAACAAAGTTGAATTTCCCCATTTTTTTCAACACCTTTAATTGTTTGAGTGCTTTCCGGTCGATACCGTTAAATACTGTTGGTTTGATATCGATATCTTTGGGAAGTTTACTTTTCACAGCTTCGAGCACCCCGCCGCTGGCGGCAAAGCCCCAGGCATTTTTGCTGGCCTGCACTTCGTTGTTAGTTACCTCAAGTGTTCCGGGGTCAATCCCGGCAGCCATCAATAACGCATCCAATTCCTCGAAATTGATGACCATTTCTATTTCGTTTACATTAAACGCTTCCGATTTTTTTGACAGGCAGGGGCCAACAAAAACCATTTGCGAGTTGGGATAACGTTCTTTTGCCAGTCTTGCTGTGTACACCATGGGCGATGGCGTTGTTGAAATGTGCGGTGCAAGTTCAGGCACATGTTTGTTAATTATTCCTACAAACGATGGGCAGCACGATGTTGTCATGAGTTCACCACCCCGTTCGATAAACTCTTCGGCTTCGTGTTGGGTAGTGAGGTCGGCACCTTCGGCCACATAAACCACATCGACAAAGCCAATTTGCTTAAGGGCTTCCTTCATTTGTGACAAACTGCATTTAAATTGTGCAGCAACCGATGGGGCAAGCATGGCAACTGCCCGTTTTTTACGTTTCAGGGCAAAAACCAAATCAAACAAGTGGGTTTCTTCAACAATGGCACCAAAGGGGCAGGCCATGAGGCATTTGCCACAAAATGTACATTTGTCGAAGTCGATGATTTCTTTCCCGTTTTCATTTTTTGAGATAGCCCCAACCGGACATGCCTGCTCACAGGGTACAGGCGCGTAAATAATGGCATGGTAGGGGCAAACCTTTTCACAAATGCCACAGCTTATGCACTTGTCGGGGTTAATAACCGCACGCCGCCCAACAATATCAATGGCATCTTTGGGGCAGTTTACCTCGCAGGCACGTGCTTCGCAGCCACGGCACATATTGGTAACAATGTAATTGTTTTGCTGGCAGCCATGGCAGGCATCTTCCACCACGTGCAAGATTTCGCGGTCGGCCGGTGCTTTGACAAACGACTGCAAAATAAAATCGGACAAAGCACTCATTTCGTCTTCTTCCGAGTTGATTTCGAAGCCCAGCATGGCCATGATTTTTTGTTTGATAAGGGCCCGGTCACGGTATACACAGCAACGAAAACTTTCGCTGCCCCGGGGGCGCATGGTTAGCGGGATTTTATCAATCTCGTCAAGTAACTTTTCGTTTAAAATCAGCTTAACAATGCGCTGTTGAATCTCCCTTCGTATTTGAACCGCCCTGTTTGCAACCACCATGATGAAAATGTTTGTTTATGAGACTGCAAATTTGAGCATAAATTTTATCAAAACATGTTCTACAGCATAAAAAATGAGGT
>JASMTI010000233.1:0-16085 GCA_041694375.1 Bacteroidales bacterium
ACAACTAAAATTACAAACATTTGCTGTATTGGAGCTGGTTATGTAGGCGGTCCCACCATGGCAGTTATCGCAAAAAAATGCCCGCATATTAAAGTTAATGTCGTTGATGTCAACCCCGAACGCATTGCTGCATGGAATGACGAAAATTTAAACAACCTGCCCATTTATGAACCAGGTTTAAAAGAAGTTGTTAATAATTCCCGCGGTCGCAACTTATTTTTTTCAACTGATATTGATTCGGCAATTGATGAGGCACAAATGATATTTATATCAGTAAATACGCCTACAAAAGATTATGGTAAAGGCAAAGGTATGGCTGCCGACCTGAAATACATTGAACTATGTACCCGGCAAATTGCAGATGTAGCGACTGATGATAAAATAGTTGTTGAGAAATCAACACTCCCTGTCCGCACAGCCGAAGCCATCAGAAATATACTTGATAATATTGGGCATGATTGTAATTTCAGTGTATTATCCAACCCCGAATTCCTTGCCGAAGGAACAGCTGTTAATGACTTGCTTAGCCCCGACCGTGTTTTAATTGGCGGCGAAGAAGATGAAAGAGGAAAAAAAGCCATTGATGCACTGGCTGAAATTTATGGCAACTGGGTACCCGAAGAAAAAATCCTAAAAACCAATGTTTGGTCCAGCGAACTCTCAAAACTTACAGCAAATGCATTTCTGGCACAACGTGTTTCTTCAATTAATTCAATTTCGGCACTTTGCGAGAAAACTGGAGCAAATGTTGAAGAAGTAGCCAAGGCAATTGGCATGGATACCCGTATAGGAAACAAATTTCTAAAAGCTTCAGTTGGCTTTGGTGGTAGTTGCTTCCAAAAAGATATTTTGAACCTGGTGTACATCTGTAGAAGTCAGAATTTATATGAGGTTGCTGATTACTGGGAGCAGGTACTCAAAATTAATGATTATCAAAAACATCGTTTTGCTGATAACATAATTCAAACTTTATACAATACGGTCTCTGGAAAGAAAATTGCTTTTTTGGGTTGGGCTTTTAAAAAAGACACAAACGATACCCGCGAAACGCCTGCAATGTATGTGGCTGCCGATTTGCTTGACGACCAAGCTGAAATTCATGTGTACGACCCCAAAGTGAGCGAGCAACAAATACACAATGATTTGAAACTGGTTGCCAAAGATGATTATGAAAAAATAAAAGATCGGGTGTTTTATTACAATACCCCTGAAGAGACTGTGGATAAAGCACATGCCGTGGCAATTCTTACCGAATGGGATGAGTTTAAAACTTACAATTGGAAAATGATTTATGATTCAATGCTTAAGCCGGCTTTTCTCTTTGATGGACGAAATATTCTAAATATGGATGAAATGAAACGTCTGGGATTTGTCATAAAATCAATTGGAAAAAATGTTGATTAATTTACGGGATGTGATAAATAGTTATCATCCAATGGTATTGACTTTAAACTCAATTCTTTCGTGTCGTAAAATTTAAACAAATCATGCACAGGCCATTGATCTACTTTACGGATTATACGGTTCATCAACCCGTTGATATCATCATAAAAACCGGGACCCTGCCAATTACTGTTGTTACTCAGGAAAACCCAGCTTATACCATCGGGCCTGCGGACAATCATGGCAACGGTTCCGGCAAAACTACCTGTTCGGTACCAGTATCCTGAATAAGTTTTTTTCCACCCCAAAGGTTTTGAACCATTTTGGGTCATTAAATCAATACTTTTTTTGGACAAAATATCAGTTGTAGCATCAAAACCATCAATTAAAGTTATCAATTTAGCCAGTTCGGGTGCCGATGCAATCCAACCCCCGGCAGAGCTTAATAACTCAATATCATTCCCTCCGTACGATTTTGGTACAAGAATACTATCTCCGTTGCATGACCTGATTTTGATGGACCCATCCTGTTCATAATACCTCACTTCGTTAGGGAACTTATTTTTAAACAGATTTTTCCCTAAATGCATATCATAAATGCCATGTGGAAACATAATATGATATCGTACATAATCTTCGTATGGTATGCCGGTTACTTTTTCAATAATTTCACCTAAAAAGATATACCCTATATTAGAGTAACTGTACATTGAACCCGGTGGAAAATGCAAGCGGCGACTATACACAAATTTCAAATACGTTTCAATATTTGCAGGCGGTTCATCACCAACTTTCCTGGCTATAACAAGGGGGTTAAAAGCAGGATCTCCATATCGTTGGGACCATCCGGCTGTATGTTCTAATAAGTGTTTTACTGTTATGTCTTTAAGTTTGGGATCCCTAATCTCCCCATTAACGGAGTCGCTGAGAATCGCATCTTTGCCAAAAACTTTATCATCTAACCGTAAGTCCCCGTTCTCAACGAGTTTCATAACTGCTACCGCAGTAATGAGTTTTGAAACACTTGCCAACCTGAAAAGATGTTGTGGGGATGTGAGTTCATCATTTTCAATATTGGCAAACCCATAACCCCGGCTAAAGACTAATCTTTCATCTTTAACTACAGCTAACGAAACCCCCATTAATTCAGAACGTTTCATAAAACGACTTACCTGACGATCAATATAAGGTGAGTCTTCAAATTCGCTGAGATTATTTGTTAATCGTTGGTTTAAAGACACCATCAATTCACTTGAAGTATTTAAATCTAGGCTGCTCGTGCTTATAATCACAATAGGCAGGCAGCATACAACAAATACTAAAATAGTTAAAAATCTCAACCTCTTTTTAATCATACACAAATGTGAATTTAGCAAGATTACAATTGTAATCCACTTGTTATGTCACTAATACTATTAAAGTTATGTCGTTTTAGGTATTTATCAATACCATCAATTATTTTTATAGTAGCATCCGGGTCTACAAAATTAGCAGTACCAACTTGCACGGCCGAAGCACCGGCAAGGATAAATTCTATAGCATCAGTGGCATTCATTATCCCCCCGATCCCAATAACAGGGATATTAACAGCTTGTGCCACCTGCCATACCATTCGCAAGGCAATTGGTTTAATTGCTGGCCCCGACAATCCACCTGTAATGGTTGAAAGCAAGGGTTTACGGGTTTCAGCATCGATGGCCATGCCCAAAAAAGTATTGACCAGCGACACAGCATCAGCCCCTTGGTTTTCTACACTTTTTGCAATATCAGCAATACTGGTGACATTTGGTGAAAGCTTAACAATGAGTGTTTTATTGTATACCTTCCGCACTTCCTTAGTAACCTGTTCGGCCATTGGGCAACTGGTACCAAATGCCATTCCGCCTTCTTTAACATTTGGGCACGAAATATTAAGTTCGATGGCATCAATATCATCTAAATCATTGATCCGCTCTGTGAGCTCTATGTATTCTTCTATTGTTGAGCCGTTTACATTAACAATCACATTTGTGTTGTACTTTTGTACTTTTGGGTAAATGTTCTCACAAAAGTAATCAACCCCTTTATTTTGAAGGCCTACGGCATTTAGCATCCCCGACGCGGTTTCAGCCATTCGGGGATAGTCGTTCCCTTCGCGGTGGTGCAAAGTTGTCCCCTTTAGTATAATCCCCCCCAATTTATCAACATTGAAAAAATCATCAAATTCAACGCCATTGCCAAAAGTTCCTGACGCTGTCATCACAGGGTTCCGCAACCTTAGTTTACCTATTCTTACACTTAAATCTGCCATTCTAAATCATTTATATTGAATACAGGGCCTTCGGTACATACACATTTATTCCCTTCGTGAGTTTTGGTAACACAACACAGGCAAACCCCAAAACCACAGGCCATCATATTTTCAAGCGACACTTCGCATTCTGTCTGGTTCTGCTTAGCCCTTCGCGCAACAGCCTGCATCATTACATCGGGGCCACAACACTGGTAACGGTCAAAATGAATGTTTCCATCCATCACCTGATGGTCGGTTACAAAGCCTTTTGTACCCAACGATCCGTCATCAGTTGTAAGGTGTACGGTCCCATAGCGCTTAAATTCGTCTATTAAAATATGGTCTTTAATATTGCGGGCCCCCAGTAAAATATGCACATCGGCCCCCAATTCTTTTGACATACGTGCCAAATGCATCATGGGTGCAATTCCAACACCCCCACCGATAAGAAGGTTTTTCTCCCCTTTTGAAGGCAATTTAAAGCCATTTCCAAGCGGAAAAACAACATCTAACCTTTGCCCTTCTTTTATGACTGAAAGGTTTCTGGTGCCTTCCCCTACAGTTTTTACAAGTATTGAAAACGAATTGCTTAATGGGTATGTATCATGAACAGAAAAAGGACGCCTCAAGAATGTTCCAGGCGATTTTTCCACTTTAATGTTCACAAATTGTCCCGGCTTGATTTTACTTACCGGGCTGTCTGACTGGAGTTCTATCAAATAATTATCGTGATTGAGCGCAATATTCTTCGTAACCAGTAAATTGCTAACTTCCTTCTTCATTTATGCCATGTTTGTGCTTGCTTGAATTACAAACAAACAGATCAAAATATGTTATGTATTTCAACCGCAAAGATAGCACATTTATTCGGCCGGACGAAAATCTTCAAAGGTATGGTCGTCATAAAATATTAACACTTTTACAACCTTTCTATCTGGTTTTTGTGTGGTCGGTGCAGGCTGGCTTGATTCAGGTTGTTGTGTTTGTTCGTCTTTTACTGGCTTATGCACAGTTTTTCCTGATTGTGGCGTTTGATTATCATTACTATTATCCAATGTTGAAAACAAATCACTTTGACCAACTGCTTTATTATGCTTTTCCTTTTTGTTTACAAAGTCATCGTCATATATATTGCCATTACCGGTAAGCAACCAGCGTGAGTTGATTTCAGGGTATGTATCGAGGATTTTTTGTATAAAAGAGAAGCCCGGATTATTCCTGCCATTTAAAACATGCGATACACTTGAACGTTGTACGCCAATCTTATCGGCAAATTCGCCAGCAGTGAGGCCTTCTGCCTCTATAAATTTTACAATACGTTCACGCATTTTTTAGTGTTTACAAATATGAAATTAATAAATCCATACAACAACACAAATGTAACAAACAATGACTTGCAAAACAAATACAAATGTAACATTTTGTTGGTTTACATTTGTGTGGAAATAGAAACTGCTAAAAAAGAGCAATCACTGTATATCAAATAAATAGAAACGGTGCATACTTTAAACCAAATATTGAGATGATAATTTACAAGATACTGGTAAATAATGATATAAATACACTAAAACAGCTATAAATCACAATAAGGAGGCATAAGCATACTAATGTAAACTAATCGTTGAAGTTTAGGTATATATAATCACATTTAAGTAACTGGTTTAGTGATTTGTAGATATACATATCGGCTAATTGCTTTTGGTGTCGATTATTACAAGTTTTTAGTTACATATGTATCTTTGGAAAATGATTTTTGTTGTACACATCTGTGAATTTAACACGTGTTCTACCTGTTTACTTTTGTGAAAGCTTATTATTACTCCCCTATTTGTTAAAATGTAACTGAAATATTGGTTTGTTAAAGTCAGGTTTAACTGTTCTTTTTTGCTAAAGCTTGAAAATGCAATATTTCACCCCACTGGTAATATTATTTAGAAATATTCATTTCTCAGCGCTTTAAATTTTCAGCTTCTATTTGATGAATTTTTAAAACATTTAGTATTTGGGGGTGTTATGAAGATGAAAAATATAAATATTGATTATGGAAAAAGTGAAAATAAGCAATAGAATCAGAAAACGATATAGTCCTCGCGCTTACCAAAAAACTAAATTATCAGAAGAAACTATCGAATCACTGTTTGAATCGGCACGATGGGCACCATCTGCTTTTAACAGTCAACCCTGGAGGTTTATATACGCAACTCCTGATCAAGAAGAATATTGGGATAAGCTTTTTGATTGCCTGATAGATTTTAATAAGCAATGGGTAAATAATGCCCCTTTTTTAATGCTTGGATTAACGCAGGTTTACGATGTTGAACGAGATAAGCCACGGAGAAATGCTGAGTACCAACTGGGACTGGCAATGGGAAATTTGATTAACCAGGCAGGCGATATGGGACTTCATATGCGGCAAATGACAGGTTTCTCACCCGAGAAAGCCATAGAAAATTTTGACATACCCAGCTTATACGAACCAATTGTTATGGCTGTTGCCGGATACGAAGATAGTCAGGATGATTTTTCAGAAAGAATGCGTGTCCCTATCGGTGAAGAAAGGACAAGAAAACCATTAGAGAAGCTGATTTTCAATGGCGACTGGGATAGGCTCCTATAAGGTAAAATTGATATTGAAAAGAAAGTCAAAACGAACAGGGTTACCCGGATCATCAAAAAGATAGGTTGAACGGATGCCCATTTCAATAGGTGCGATAAAACGTAATAAATGCAAATCGGAGGTGAGTTCAATACCGGCAGACCTCATTATTCCAGAAAAAGATTGATTTGTGCCCATATTATATCTTATACCAGAGTACTTTGTTGCATCAAAAAACAACGAAGATTTGAAACGCTTAAAATAAACCCAACGCCCCAATTTAAAATCAGGATAAAACAGTGGTAATTTATAATCAACCGTACCTGTTACCAATGAATTATTCAACAAAGGCTTATATCCCCTGGCATATCTTATGCGGTCGTTAAATGCGTATTGTCCGGCATCTTTATTTTGTAAGCCGCCATAAACCGAAATGCCATGATTTCGGTGCACCCCGGGTAAATAAAATATTCCCGAGGCTGAAAATATTGTTCCGTAGTTTATTGCTCCGGGCAACGACCTAACATAGGAGATGTTAGTAATCACGCCAAAATTTGGTAAAACATCTTGTTTTGAAGAATTTAACACATGATAGGCATACATGCCTAATTCAATGCTATGGTACATCCCATTTGGATAGCCCCCCGGTTGATTTTTTAAATTTGAAATTTGAGCTAAATTGTATTTGACCCTTGGCTGAATTTTTCGGTAAAAACGACCTTTAGTAAAATCCAGCGGGATATAACTTTGAATTGACAACTTTGTGTGCTGAAAGCTAAACTCTTTTTTAACTGTATCAGAATCAATTACCTGTAAATATGACGATTCTTTCTTTCCGGTCATGATTTCGGCATCAAAAACCGGATACAAACCAAGATACCTGAAACGTGTAAAAAATTCCCCTTGTTTTGTATCGGTTTTATAGCGGTAGCCACCATAAACTTCGGTGGTGCTCAACATATTCTGGCTCATTACCGATATCCCCGGTGAAATGGTGTACTGGTATGGGTCGATAGCAACGGGGGCCCAACTGTGAATATTGAATAAATTAAGTGGTTTTCGGTACTTTGAAATTTTATAATTCCCGTTAATATCCCGGTTAAAGTCTATTGCCCCTTGTTCTTGTTCTGCCAGTGCTTGGGCAATTTCAAAGTTACTTCCAATATTATCTAAATAAACTGCTTCAAAGTTTAATGAATCGATTTTTACACTTCCAACCTTAAAACCATTTGATGTGTAAAAACTAAATATCAAGTTGTTTTTAAATACAGCCGGATTGGCTAAACCAAATTTTGTAGATACGGCCCGGTAAACTTTCCGGCTGTTTTTATCAATTGCAAATAAATTTTCGGTTTCATTATCAGAGCCTACAAAAAATATAGTATCCCCATATTCAACAGGGGTTGATATTTCAAGTTGGCTGTATGGCAACAAATAATCTATTTTTCCGTTTTTTATGTTTACCTCAGCAAGTGATTTCTTATTATCATTAAGAAGAATAGCATAAATGTGAATGTTATCGGAAGACCACGTCGGGGTCATGATAAAAGCGCCTTCCGGGGCATCTATTTTATTTATTATTTTTCCTGTATTTATATTTAACAACAGCAAACTATATTCATATCCTGAAGTTGCCTCCACCGTGGCTATCATTTTATTATCAGGCGAAAGCACAGGGGCAAATAGTTTTTTGTTGAATTTATACTGTTTTAAACTTCCATCGGTTAATGAATAAACACGGAGCAATGAATTATCGGAATGCGACCATCTTAAATCGGGCAGGCGTTCGCTCCACACAATTGTATTGTTACTTACCGAAGCCGATTCTTTAAAAATATTGCCGGGCGAGAACAATACATCTTCATTCCCTGATTTATCAATCCTTACAAACCGTTTAACATCGTTTAGTTTTGAACGTAATGCAATCAATACTGAATCGCCGGAGAATCCCGGGTAAAGGTAATCAGAATAAAACCTTTGTTTATTGGTTAAGGTATCAAAGTGGGTCACTGTTGTTGATTGGAGTTTGTTTTCCCATTTTGCTTTTTGGGTTGAAAAAATGGTATCGTACAATTCGGTTTTTTTTAGTCCAATTTCATTTTTCAAACCTTTATTAAAAGCGTTGAGCGACAGGGGCTTTTCTGCAACAGTACCTAACACCCCGTTCCATAAGTTATATCCATACATATGGCGTGCACCACCAACCAAATAATAACCCAATTGATAATAATTTGGAACATGGTTTTTGTATGACCCCAGGAAAGCTTTATCGTACGAATATAAGCCTTTCTCTGTGACCTGGGCTTTCAATTCACGGTGAAAAGCCGGGAAACGCCCCCTTCCGCTTGTGCTCAGTCCGGTCTCTGCCGAAACAGCATCTCCCTCCAAAAACCAAAATGGGACATATGCAGCCACCAAAATTGCTGCTGCCTGCTCTCCAAAAAGCCACTTTAACAGTTTTGGCATTTCTTCTTCAATTTTGCTTAACTGGACCATGTGCCTGTATTCATGTATGGCTAATTGTTCAAGCCAGTCCTGTGCATATATCTGCTGATGTGGGGTTGTGTACATTTCAATGCGGCTAGGTGCCCACCCCAGAAAAGCATTAGATTTTACAGTTTCGGTGTGTAAAATAACAGATATATTTTTGGGCGAATGATTCAAACTCTGACCTGTATAACGGTAAGAAATCTCCAGTATTTTAACAACTTCTTCAGCCTTTTTTTTAAAACTTTCAGGGTAAATAACCTCAAAATTTTCAGAAGTAATTTTCTCCCATTGAATGCCACTCCGTTCTTGTCCATTGTTAAAATACTGAGCTTCAACAAGCAGAAATGAAAATAATAAAACCACTACAAGTAAACTCCTCATCACTTTTATTTTAATTGGTTAATATACAAATAACCGCGAATTCTACATAAATATAAATGTGAATAACTGTTATCAAAATTCATGCGCATTTTCTATATTTGTTGAATTATGCAATCATTCTACCTGCATATGATAGATGAATTACTAATAACCAAACAATCATAATAAAAATGACAAACGCAGATAAAATTCTTAATAAAATAACCGAAAATAAAGAAATAATTGGTGTTATCGGGCTTGGATATGTTGGGTTGCCATTGGCAGTTAATTTTGCCGAGACCGGCATAAAAGTTATTGGTTTTGATAAAAACCCCGACAAAGTTGATAAAATTAACCACGGAACTAATTACATTGAAGATATCAGGGATGCAGTGTTGCGCGAGGTTGTTGACAATATCGCATTAAGTGCAACTACCGATTTTTCAAGAATGAATGAGTGCGATGCCCTTTTAATTTGCGTACCTACCCCGCTTGATGTATTCAAAAAACCTGATATGAGTTATGTTGAAAGTGCTTGTATTGAAATTGGAAAAAACATGAGAGCCGGAACTTTTATCAGTCTTGAAAGCACAACCTATCCCACAACTACCGAAGAATTTATGCTTCCAATAATTGAGCATGAAAGCGGGCTTAAGCACGGAAAAGATTTCTGGTTGGCATACAGTCCTGAACGGGTTGACCCCGGCAATAAAAATTTCCATACACGAAATACACCTAAAGTATTGGGGGCATTGACCGAAGAAGGGCTTAAAATTGGAAAAGCCATTTACGAAAAAGCCATCGATTACATTCACCCGGTCAGTTCACCGCGCATAGCCGAGATGGTAAAAATACTTGAAAATACTTATCGGCTTGTAAACATCAGCTTAATAAATGAATTGGCACTGTTGGCCGGGAAAATGGACATAAATATTTGGGAAGTTATTGAAGCTGCAAAAACAAAACCCTTCGGGTTTCAGGCATTTTACCCGGGACCGGGCATTGGCGGACATTGCATTCCACTCGATCCGTTTTATCTTGAGCACATAGCCAAGAAATTTAATTTTGAACTCAGCATGATCCATGCAGCCGGCCATATTAATATGAGAATGCCACATTACATGTATATTAAGATATCTACAGCGCTAAACAGGCACAAAAAAGCTGTAAACGGCAGTAAAATTTTCTTCCTGGGTGTGGCCTACAAACCCAATATAAATGATGAACGTGAGTCACCGGCCCTTGAAATTATGGATACCGTAGCACATAAGGGCGGGGTTGTACTTTACAATGACCCACATATTGCACAGGTAAAAACAAACGGTGGGTATAGCTATACATCAATTGAACTAAACGAACAAAACCTGGCTGAAGCCGACTGTGTTGTTCTTACAACAAATCACAAGGCTTACGATGTTGATTTCATACAGCAACATGCAAAGTTAATTGTTGATATGCGAAATATGATTGAAGAAGGCAATGACAATGTATATAAACTTTAAAAATGAAGAATATCCTAAAAAATATATTTATTTCATTTGCTCTCATGTTCACTGGCTACATTGCCCGTGCAGATGAACCAATAAAAAGAGAGTACAGAAGCTGGCCTGTTGAGAGCATTTCAGAAATCATAATTGACAACCAGTTTGGGAATATTGATTTTGTTACACCTCGTACTGACTCTGTTACGGTTGAAGCGACTTTCGATATTCAGAATTTATCAAAAAACAACTCAGAATATTTGGCTGAACAAGTTCAGTTTAATGTTTCATCGTCGGGCAAAACATTAAAAATTAAAACTACGTTCACCGAGGACTTTAAAACCAACAAAGATTTTAAAATTCGCATTCGCATACAGTCTCCTGAAAGCTGTAATGTTAACATTACAAACCGTTTTGGAGATGTAAGCCTTAATAATTTAACGGCACAAGGCAACTTTAATATTGAGTACGGAAACCTTAAAGCAAACCATCTGAATACAACAAGCAACTCTCCTGTTATGCTTGATATTAAATATGGACGTGCCGAAATTAAACATTTGAATAATCTAAATGCCAAACTCAATTATGGTGAATTAATATGTACCAATATCGAAAGAATGGATTTAGATGTACAATATTCAATTGTTGATATAGATAGAATTGGTGAAGCTAAAATAAACTCACATTTAGACAATCTTGCGATTGATACTGTAAAAGCACTCAATATTGAATCAAACTACAGCACGTTAAATATCAAAATATTATCTGATTTTTTAGATGTAAACATGAAACATGGAGAATTAAATGTAGAAAAAATTGCGAGTGGATTTGACCAAATAAAAATCAACAACATTTATGGAAAAGTGCATATAACAACAGGCAATATTTCCTATACCATGGAAAGTGAAACTTTTTTCACTGAGATTGATTACACCAATGGAACAATTCTTGAGCAAAATACTTTAAAAGATCAGATTATTCTTAAATCAAAAATTGGTACAGAAGAAAACAACTCATTGATTGACGTAAAATCCAGATATGGCAAAGTTCATATCATACAATAGCAATATGAGTTGTTTTGTCATAACCTCATAATATTTCAATATGAAACGTTTAAAATTTTTATTTCTTTCCATTTTGTTTTTTATTTCAGCTTTTTCAAATGCCCAGTCGTATAAAATACAGTTTGAATGGGAAGGAATGGGCGATTCAACCATTTATTTGGCACATTACTTTAACACGAACATATATATAAACGACACCATTGTTCTCAATAATAACGGGCAAGGCATATTTGAAGGCGATTCGCTTCTTGATGAAGGCTTATATGCATTTTACCAGTCGGGGAACAACTATTTTGATGTTTTAATTGGTGATGATCAAACTTTCTCTGTTTACAACTCATATCCCGGATCGGTTGAAAATATAAAAATAGACGGAGCTGAACAAAGCAAGAACTTTTTAAGGTACCAGAAAAAAATAAAAGAAAGTTCTGCTAAAAAGCAACAACTGGTGAACGAAGCCCAAAATACTGACGACCAAGCAAAAAAAGAAAATGCACGTGAACAAATTCAAGCTTTAGACCAGGGTATTAAAGAATATATTCAAGAAGAAACAGCAAAATACCCGAATACCATGTATTCTGTTTTTTTAAATGCTGTAAATAATCCTGAACCCCCTAAACCTGATATACCTGAAAGTCACCCCAAATATGATTCTATTGCATGGTTTCAGCAATATTTTTATAAGCGTGACCATTATCTGGACGGTATTGATTTTACCGATGAAAGAATTTTAAATACCCCGATACTGCATTCAAGATTAAAAAACTATTTCAACTCCGTTTTGATACAAAACCCCGATTCGCTAAAACCTCAAGTAATTAAGGTACTAAGGGAATCGGAACCCAATAAAAAAATGTACCAGTACATTACCCAGTTTCTGTTAAACAATTATACCCAGTCGAAAATTATGGGCATGGACGCACTTTTTGTAACCATTGCCGATGAGGTGTATTTGAAAGGAAAAGCTTATTGGGCAGACTCAACAACCATACAGAAAATTGCAGAAGAAGCTTATCTTACCCGTCCGAACCTGATTGGAAATGAAGCCCCTGAGCTTGTAATGGAAAATACCGATGGCGAATATGTAAGCCTTCATGGTTTACCTTCACAAATAACAATATTGGTTTTTTATGAATACGATTGCGGTCATTGTAAAAAAGAAATACCCGCATTATATAAAGATGTTTATTTAAAATATTTAGATGAAAATATTGAGGTATATGCTGTTAACATGAACAACGACAAAGAAAAGTGGCTGCAATTTATTGAAGACAAGGAAATTGAAGGTTGGCATAACGTATGGGACCCGCAGCACCATACAAAGTTTAGGTATAAATACAATGTTAAAATGACCCCAATGATTTATTTGCTTGATAAAGACAAAAAGATAATAGCCAAGAAGATAGATAAAGATACATTGATAAGGTTTATCGATTCGTTGCTCAAAGAATAATGTACGTTTATCAAAAAATGCAACCGATTGCTTGCATGTTATCTTAATAATAACTTTTTTTAAGGAATCAAAGTTTTAATGAATGGGGAACGTACTTGATATTAATATTATTCCATCACCAATACTGATTATTGGTGATGATAATCATGCCATTGAAGCAAACAATGCTTTTGTTTCATTGTTCGAAACCAACGTAAAAACCATTGATCAACTCAACAAGCATCTTCAATTTCCAATAGATATAAATGACCTTACCCCCCACCATCAAAATAGTTTTATAAACGACAAAGCGGGTATTGATGCTTTTGTTACCATCAATTCATCACAGTCAAATGGTCAAACAGTTTTGACGATTACACAGGAAAAAACTGATTTACAAGACTTTCTGAAAGATAAAAATTGTATTAATTTTTTATCAAATATACCTCTTGGAATTATTATAAAAGATATTTCAACCGATAAAACTATTTTTGTTTCAGATTACCTTATTTCAAAAATTGGATATAGTTACGATGAAATAGCATCCAATCCCTGGAAACTTTTTACATATAATGAGGATATAGCCATGCAGGAGGATATAATGCGTGACAAACTGCAAAATGGATTAAATGCAGTTTATTTTGACAAACGCATTGTTTCAAAAAATGGCCGGATATTCTGGTTTTCAGAATATATAAGAACATTTGAGCACAGTAAAAAGAAATACCAGATTATTGCACTCAGAGATATATCAAGCGAAAAAGAAATTGAAACCGAGCTTGATCGTGCAAAACACCTTGTAGAAGATGCAGAACGATTAAAATCGGCATTTCTCGATAATTTACCTCACGAAATTCGTACCCCCCTACATGCAATAACAGGATTTACAAGTTTACTTATCGATCCCGATTTATCTAACGAAGAACGGGTAGAATATGTTAAATTTATTCAGGACAGTAGTAATGACATCCTGAACCTTATGGATAATATTATTGAAATTGCCAAGCTTGAAACAAACCAAATAAAACCGAAACGCGAAAAGTGTTACATCAATAGCATAATTGATAAATCGTATAATGATATTATTTCGAAACAAGAAATAATGGAGAAACCCCAACTCACGATTGATGTAAAAAAAGATAACAACGATCCTTTGTTTACTGTTGTTTCTGACCCCGAACGTATACACCAAATAATGAGCCACTTGTTAAATAATGCATTAAAATTTACTGAAACGGGTAGTATTGAATTCGGCTATCGGCTGAAAGAGAAAAACCGAATTGAATTTTATGTAAGTGATACTGGTATTGGGATTGCGCCCGAAGAACATGAAATAATTTTCAAAAAATTTGGGAAATCCGGCAACATTAATACCAATAAGAACCGTGGTAGTGGATTGGGGTTGACACTTTCGAAAAAACTTGTTGAACTACTAAACGGCAACATTTCATTTGAAAGCACCGTTGGCGAAGGCAGTACATTTAAATTTGTAATACCGGTTGAAAAAGAACAAAAAATTACAATTACACGCCCTTCGGTCAATGGCGAAACCAATTGGTCATCAAAAACCATCCTGGTAGCTGAGGACACCGATTCAAACTATTTCTTTATTGAAGCTTTTCTTGAACGTACCCATGCTAATCTTATTTGGGCACAAGATGGAAACGAAGCGGTACAACTGTTTAAAGAAAATAATATAGACCTGGTTTTAATGGACATTATGATGCCCGAAAAGGATGGCTATGATGCGACACGTGAAATCAGGGAGATTAATACATCAGTCCCGGTTATTGCCCAAACTGCATTGGCGCTGCCCGATGATGAAGAAAAATGTTACAATGCCGGATGTAATTATGTATTGGTAAAACCAATTAACAGCGAAGATTTAATTGCAACCATTAAACGGTTTATTTATTAATAGCGTTATTCGTTAAATAAAGCTTGTAAAGCCCCAAAGTAATCCATATCCCATCCTTCTGATATATTATCATAAACTTCATCAGGAATATTATTTTGGCGCAATTCTACATTTGTTTTTTTCTTATCGGTATGTAGTTTTATAATCACTTCCGATTCAATTTCATCAAAAAACCAGGTTTGTTTGATTAATTTATCCATTTCAAATTTCACATTTTTACCAAAAATGGAACCATCCCACATTGAAAAATCAGTATCAGGCTCAGCTTTGAAGACAGCCTTCTCACCTGTCCATATTTCAATCATAACCTGGTTGGTTAATGCATTATACACATCGGCTGGTGATGCATTAAGTTTGTAGTATCGTTTAATGGTTTTCATATTCTTTTATCTTTCTTTATTATCTAAAATTATAGGCTGCACCAATTGTTAAGTATTGTTTTACCTGCAACCTTGTGCCACTTTGTTCTGCCCCACTGCCATCAGTCCAGGTACTTTCAACTTCTTTATCATAAATAAAGTGGAAATTTATATGAGTTGATATAAATTGGTTAACCTTAAACTCAATTGTTGTTTCTGAATCAAGATCGGGCATTTTAAAAAACTGCCATTCACCCTCTTTATTTCCAAAATTTATGAATATACTGTTTTTTGTTTCCAGGTTAATATCTTCCAGCAGTTCTTTTGAATATTTCAAACGGCCAGTCAAACCAATACGGCTTTTCCGTGATTTACCTTCAGGTATACCAAACTTTGTTTCATCAACACGTGGATTGGTTACAAAGGTAGTTTTTAACGATAAAGGAGAAAGAAAAACTGACATGTTATCATTGGGTTTATAATCGAAACCACCTGAAAAAGTCAGGTATGCCGGTGATAAAAAGGTTGATTTAATAACCCCTGGATCACCATCATCAACATCCCTTAAAAGCTGTGTTTTAAAATTGGCCTCACCTGAATAATACCATTCTTTAAAAGCCTCAAAACCAAACCTCGAATTTAATTCAAAATTATCTGATGTTTTGTTAAATGGTTTTTCTGTATCATCATTAAAATAGTAAACAAAACCCAACTTGAGATCGGCATTATT
>JASMTI010000234.1:0-6500 GCA_041694375.1 Bacteroidales bacterium
CACATGAATATGTACCCCGAAACCATCAAAATATTACAAAACCTAAAAAACGAAGGCTACCCGTTAGCTGTTGCATCACGTACCGACCAGCCATCATGGGCAAAGGAACTCATGAAACTTCTCGGCATCGACCACTTTTTCGATTATAAAGAGATTTACCCATCAAGTAAGGTTAAGCACCTTAAACGAATAAAAGAAGATTCGGGATATGATTTTCACGATATGGTATTTTTCGATGATGAACACCGCAATATATCTGAAACAAGAAAACTTGGGGTGAATGCGGTGCTTGTAAAAAATGGCATTACAAATGAATTAGTTGAAGCATATAAGAGCATCTGATGCCCGGCTTAAAAGCCGGAGCAATTAACTCCACTATGTTCCGTTGAACGCTGTTTCATGTCCTGCTGGAAAATTTCATGTCTGTTTTGATTGCCAACAACTTCGATTCAATGCCATTGAAAGGCAACATCCTGAAACATTTTTATTACCAGGCATTACGTACAATCGTGACCCTATGGTGTAAAAAAGACTGTCTCAGTTTTTTTATTTCACAATTTTTGAGATTTCTTTAAACCCGGGTTCTTTGGCTCCGCGGGTCAATTCAAACAACAACGATTCCATTCCGGTTACCATGATTCCTTCGTGCCTGAACCGTTCAAGCGCCAAGGCTTTATCGCTTTGCTTTCGCGATGACACACAATCAAAAACCACAATCGGGTTATAGCCTGCATCTTTCAGGTCAATTGCAGTTTGCAATACACAAACATGTGATTCTATTCCGACCAGCACTACATTTTTACAATCCTTTTCCTCAATTGCACTAATAAAATCAGGTTCGTCGTAACAACTGAATACGGTTTTCTCAATGGGTGAAAAATCTTTAACCAGCCCTGAAAGTTCAGGCAAAGTTTCACCCAAACCTTTTGTATACTGCTGGGTAACCAATATGGGCACCTCCTGAACATTTAACCCGTTAATCAGTTTTCTGTTGTTATCAAGCAAAGCAGCTTTATCGGACATTGCAGGGAATAATCGTTCCTGTATATCTATAACAACGGCAATTGTATCCTTTTTGTCTATCTTCATTTTTTGATGTTTTTATTCAACATTACGAACTACAAAGTTCTGATAAAACATTACAATTGCTTACACTTTTTCAGAAAAAATGCCTGTCTTAATAGAATAATAAAGTGCCTTTACAAACACGACAAATCCCTCGATTTTTCGCCCAGATAACCACCATGATGCCTTTTCGCATAATCGCTGCTTGAAAAATTAATTTTCTTAATCATGGTAGCCACAAGCGCATCGCCAATCACAGTCATTACGGTTGTAGATGTACTAGGCGTTAAACCCAACGGACAAACCTCAGGAGGGTTTCCGGTAAATAAAACAGCCGATGAAGCTTTCACCAGCTCACCTTCTTTGTTCCCTGTAATTAAAATAAAAGGCAATTCGGGGTATAGGCGGCGTGTGAGTATAACAAGCTCAATAATTTCGCGGGTACGCCCCGAATTTGAAATCAGTAATAATACATCGTTCTTTGCTAAAATCCCCAAGTCACCATGTTGCGCATCGCAGGGATGTAAAAATACCGAAGGCGTTCCGGTTGAACTAAAAGTAGTTGCTATATTTTGTGCTATTTGCCCTGCCTTGCCCATACCACTCGCTACAAGCTTACCGCTCGACTTATGCACATGTTCATATATTAAATCGAGTGCCTTGTTGAAATTTTCGTCAACGGGAATATTTTTTATTGCCTCAGCTTCACGGGCAAAAATTGATTTTACATCGTCTGTCATTTGTTCCTGATTTTTACTAAAATACTAAAACCTAAAATAAATAAAAGGTTGAATATCGGCTTGCATAAACAAACTTACAACAAAAACAACCGCTAAAACAACCAATGCCTTAACCCATAACGGGAGGCGTATAAACAATCCCCTTACCCCTTCTTGAAAACGGACCGGTAAACCATGAACAACAAACCCCGCCAGCATAACTAAAAAAACCAACGGATAAGCCATCCATAATTTAAAAAGCGCATCAAAGGTAAAAGAAAATCGAATTTGAAAGAAAATTTGCTGCACATCATTTATGGTTTCGGCCCTAAAAAACACCCATCCTACACAAACCAGGTGAAACGTAAGCAAAACAAAAAAGGCCCTTACCAGCCTGCCTTTCGGAATTTTTCGACGTAAGGGCGTTAGCATTTTTTCAACAGCCAAACCTACTCCATGTAAACCACCCCATATCACAAACCTGATATTCGCCCCGTGCCATAATCCGCCCAGCAACATGGTAATCATCAAATTTATGTATGTCCGCACTTTCCCTTTGCGGTTTCCACCCAATGGAATGTACAGGTAATCGCGCAACCACGATGAAAGACTAATGTGCCAGCGATGCCAAAAATCGGTTAGCGAGCGGGCTTTGTAGGGCGAATTAAAATTAAGGGGCAAACGAAAGCCTAACAATAAAGCAACCCCAATGGCAATATCGGTATATCCTGAGAAATCAGCATATATCTGCAACGCATAAGCATAAACGGCCATTACATTTTCGGCACCGGTGTATGCCACAGGGCTACTAAACACACGGTCGATAAAATTAACAGCCAGGTAATCGGAGAACACAACTTTTTTAAACAAACCAGCCAGAATTAAAAACACAGCATGTCCAAATTCTTGCTTTGTAATATTATGTACTTTTTTCAGCTGGGGCACAAACGATGATGCCCGTACAATAGGACCGGCAACCAGTTGCGGAAAGAACGAAAGGTAAAAACTAAAGTCGAAAATATTGGGCACCACCGCAGAATCTCTTCGATAAACATCAACCAGGTAACTTATGCCCTGAAAAGTAAAAAACGAAATACCGATGGGGAGGATAATATCATTGGTATTCATCGCCGAACCAGAAACAGTGTTCCACCAATATGCCATCCAGTTGAAAACCTCGAATTCCTGTTCAAACAACCTGTTTAAAAAATCGGTAAAAAAGAACGCATATTTATAATAAACAAGTAATCCAAGATTTAAAACTAAACCTATTGACAAAGCAATCCGCCGTAAATAGTTCTGCTTAAAAAAACCAATTAAATACCCCCACAGGTAATTCGACACACAAGAAAACACAAGAAGCGCCAAAAACCACCCTCCCGTTTTATAATAAAAAAACAAACTAAAAAGAAGAAGATAGATATTACGGCTCCTTACTTTTTTGTAAAAGAACGAGTAAAAAGCCAGCAATATTAGAAAAAACACCCAAAAAGAGTACCGTGTAAACAGCCAGGGGGCGCTGTCAGAATATGAAAAAATACTTGCAAATATTTCCTGCATCGATGTCATTTTTCTTCCATCGTTATGTGTTTGGGACTTTCTGATTCTTGCTTTTGCATCAAACTATCAGTCTGGATAAATTGCCGATAAGCATTTATTATATCTTCATAAAGGACCTCACCCAAGTAATTGCCTCCTTCGAGGGTTAAGTGCGCGTAATCTGACCTTGCCCAGCCTTTTTCTACCCAATGCTGAATTGCACCCTCGCCACCCATAGCTTCCTGCATATCCCAAAAAGCTGCACCCGTATTTACAGCTGCCTCGTGTTGTACCCTGATTATATCATCAATATTTTCGTAAACCACAAGTTCACCGCCCTTTTTATGCATCATATCGGATGCACTAATTACCAAAAAAGAAGCTGACGGCACCTGCGCCTGCAAAAACCTGATATCCCGCTCAAGTGCTGCCCGGTAATCGGAATAATCAGTACGATAATCGGGGATTACATTCAACCCGAAATGCAAAACAAACAACGTGGGATTAAGATGCGCTTTCATTTGACCAACAAGTTCTACATTAAAACGGTGTGCCATAAGAGTAAGGTTTCCCCTGAACGATACATTATCGACCAAAACCCCGGTTTCCGAATCAAGCATCATTCCATGCAGCTTAAAATTCTGGCTTTCATTAAAAAAAACCTTCACCTCTTCGGGGGTTTGTTCAAAAGTACATTCCGTAATCTCAACCCCTTCGTTATCAATAAATTTAGAACATACTGTTTTTGAACCCGAAATGATTTCGATATTGGATTTCCCTGAACTAATAAAGCGTAGAATTCGAAAATCAGCTTTGCCTGAACGATTAACAATCCGCAGTTTACCACTTTCGTTTTTGAGTGCATAAAATTTACCGTACATACCATACGGCCCCCCGTTTTTATCTGAATAAGTAACAGAATGAACATCAAAGTCGTTGGTAACCACGGCCAGGTTATGCGTTGTATTGAAATACATTTTAGCAGGCATAAAACCAATACCTGCCCCTCCAAATTCTTTCTGTAGCTTTTGCCTAAAAGTATATGTAATATGGTCACCTTCAATTTGCGAATCGCCAAAATAAATAACCCGGAGCGGTTTATCACCCAAGTGTGATAATCTCATGAAAAAGCTATCAAGTTTCCCTGACAAAAAACCTGAAGCATTCTTATAGGTTATAGAATCTTTTTCTGAAACCTTTTTTTCTGAGATGATGAAACCACCCCCATCTTTTTCAGCTGGCATGCCTGGCCGGATAAGCGTATCGTTTTCCAGTTCACCCAAAGCTACCTGTTGGGTTTCCATGATTTCAATTGACTGTTCTTCATAAAAGACATCCCGGAAGCGGTACCCTGTAACAAGTATCATCACAATCAACAGAAAACAAAAAATATGAAAAGGGCGCATAACATTTTGTTTGCCCTAAAATACAAAAACATATTCTACAACAGTCGATAATAAGTTCAAATTATATATTTTAGCCCTTTCTGTAGAAAAAACATGATGGATAACCAATGGCTCGTTATATTAAATCCCAATGCTGGTGGCAGTCTCGCAAAAAAAGAATGGCCACTTATCAAACGTGAATTAATACACCAAGCCCTTCCTTTTAAAAAAATTGAAACTCGGTACCCCTTACATGCAATCAGCCTGATATCAAACATGATAAAATCGGGTTACCGCCGCATAATTGCTATTGGCGGGGATGGAACCTTGCACGAAATCGTGAATGGTATTATGCGGCAAAAACATATTGACCCGGGCGAAATTATCCTCGGTATGATTTCAGTTGGCACAGGAAACGACTGGATAAAAACCCATAGCATTTCAACCAACTATGCTGAAGCCATCAGCCTCATAAAAACAGAAAGGGTCATCCATCAGGACGTAGGCAGGGTTGTATATAAAAACGAACAACAACTGGATGAAACCCGCTATTTTATAAACTCGGTAGGAATTGGATTTGATGCACGCGTTGTAAAATACATCTTGCCGAACAAACTTAAAGGCAAATCGAGAAAATCGGATTACATAAAAGGATTGATTAAATCATTATTCTCACATAAAAACATCAGCAGCCTCATCCTACTTGATGAGAAACGAATAGAAACCAAAATCTATAATTTAACCATAGGTGTTTGTCAATACAAAGGTGGCGGGTTCAAGCTTTTGCCCAATGCTATACCCAACGATGGATTGCTGGATGTTACCCTGGCTTGTAAAATTTCAAAACGCAAACTCATACTTAGCTTGCCAAAACTTTTCGGCGGCAGGGTTGAGAAAATAAAATACTTCGATTTTTACCAGGTACAAAATATCAAACTCGACATTTCGTCCCCAATTTGTTTCGAAGCCGATGGCGAATATCTGGGGCTACACCCTTTACATATTTCTATTCTTCCTAACCAACTACAGCTCATATCGGCCTACCGTTAGATTAGAAAACAACAGAAACAATTAACTTGTTTTTACTGTTATCAAATAAGCAACTAATCTGAATTTATATGCAAACAAAAGCCAACAATATTTCAATTGAATGCGTAAAAGGCGATATTGCCTCGCAAACAGATATTGCAGCAATTGTAAATGCCGCAAACGCCCAACTACGAATTGGTGGCGGTGTGGCTGGTGCCATACACCGTGCTGCCGGTCCTGAACTCGAAAAAGAATGTGTTCCTTTAGGACCGATAAAACCCGGTGAAGCCGTTATATCAGGCGGGCACAACCTGCCCAACGATTATGTTATTCATTGCCTGGGACCGGTTTACGGGAAAGACAAACCAGAAGACAAACTGCTGTCGGATTGTTATCGCAATGCTATTGAATTGGCCGAAAAACATCATATAGAATCGATAGCTTTCCCTGCAATTTCAACTGGTGTATTTGGTTACCCTATTGAAGATGCTGCTAATGTTACCTTATCGACCATCCAAGAATTATTGACCAATTTGAAACACCTTAAGACAATTCGTTTTGTGCTTTTCAGCCAAAGCGACTACGAGGTTTATGAATCAGCAATAAAACAGGTAGTTTCAAAATAAAAATCAATAAACCAATGACTGAATGACAAAAAAGGTTAAGATTTCCCTGTTCAAACCTTAACCTTTTCCTCAATCTCAGCTTCAGCCCTTTTCCTTATTCTGCAATAATTTCAACTGTTGCCATTTTCAATCCATCA
>JASMTI010000235.1:0-3961 GCA_041694375.1 Bacteroidales bacterium
CCCAATATTGAAGATAGTATGAAGGCTAAATTAATGCTACAATTATGTTACCACAGCCAGAACTCTCCTGTTGAAGCATTAAGATACGGGGAGGAAGCACTTCGACTGTCTGAAAAATTGCAAATGAAAGAAACACAGGCTTATGCACATGGGTACATCGGGATGGCTGAAGATAGATTGGGCAATAACGCCCAGGCCGTTGAGCATTATATAAAATCGGCAAATATTTACCGGAACATAGGCATGCTCCGAGAAGAAGCTTTTGCGCTGGGGGCAATTGGGAATGCATGCTTGCGTCAGGATGACCTTGAAAATGCGATTGACTACTATCAGCAAAGCATGGAGGTTTTTAAAGAGTTTAACGATTCTTTTTCAATTGCCAATGTAACATTGAACATTGGAGAGTCATATCGGGAGTTTGATCAATTAGATAGTGCTGAATATTATTATAATGAGGCATTGCATATATTCAACCAGCTTGGGGGCAAAAAAGAGATTATGAGTCGAAAAGCCATGATCATAGGTAATTTGGGGTTGCTTCATTATGAAAAAGGGTTGAATAAAAAAGCGAAACAAGAGCTTAAAGAATCACTGGAAAGATATGTTGATATTGATGAGTTAGCCCCGAAAGTGACATATATGAGTAGTTTAGGCGAGCTTTACTGTAAAGAGGGCAATTACTCAAAAGGGCTTGATTTGATGGAGAAGTCGATGAGCCTTGCTTATGATGAAAACCTTAAAGAGCAGATAAGGGATATAAGCCTGCGTTTATCAAATACGTATGAGGCGACTGGGGACTTGGCAAAATCATTGAATTATTATAAAAGATATAAAGCATTTGATGACAGTGTGAAAAATATTACAAATGTCAGGAGAATGGAGCGAATGCAAAGCCAATTTGAGCTTAATAAAAAAGAAGAGCAGATTGAAACTTTAAATCGTTTAAATCAACTTCAAAGAGTGCTGGCATATGTTTTAATGTTCAGTGCTGTTGTTTTTCTGGTTTTTATTTTCAAATTAAACCAAAGCAACAGAAAAATTAAGGAGATAAACGACAGATTGCTTGTGCAAAAGGAAATGGTTGAAAAAAGTGAAGGGGAAAAATCTTTGCTATTGCGGGAGTTGAATCACAGGGTGAAGAATAACCTGCAAATGGTGTCCAGCTTGCTAAACCTTCAGGCGCGTCAGCTTAAAGGGCACCCGGCGGCTGATGCTCTTAAGGCTGGCCGGTACAGGGTTGAAGCCCTGACGTTAATCCACCAGAAATTATACCGGCACGATATTGATACAAAAATTGATGTCAGGGACTATGTAGAGGAGCTTTCAAATAACTTAGTGATGAGTTTTGACCAGAATTTTCAACTTGAGATTGATTTAAAACCTTTAGTAATGAAAATTGATAAAGCAATCCCGTTGGGGTTGATCATAAATGAACTTATTACCAATGCGCTTAAATATGCTTCAAAAGATAATGTTTTTCCTTGGCTGAAGATATCTATCAATAGTACAGAAAATGATGGTTTTGTTATGATTGAGGACAACGGCCCGGGATTGCCGGATGATTTTGATTTTAGCAAAGCTTCTTCTTTTGGGATTAAATTGGTAAATTCGTTAATTAAACAACTTGATGGTAATATTGAATGGGATAACACCAGAGGGACATGTTGGAAAGTTTATTTCAAAAAAGCATAGTTTGATGAATTATGGCAGACAAGGTTAAGATTTTAATTGTTGAAGATGAATTTATGATCGCCGAAGATATAGCAATGCGTCTTGATGATTTTGGTTACAAGGTAGTTGGTGCTGTTCCGACAGCCAGGCAGCATTGGATATATTAGAAAACAATCCTGTTGACCTGGCCTTGCTCGACATCAATATTTCTGGCCCTGTTGATGGTATACAATTGGCTGCCGCCATTCAGGAAAAATTCAACATACCATTCATATATTTAACATCTTTGGCGAGTAAGGCTGTTGTTGAAAGGGCACAAAAGACATTGCCTTCGGCTTTTTTGCTTAAGCCATTTAACGACCGGCAGGTGAAAATTGCCATTGATATGGCACTGAATAACTTTGAAAATAATGCCGTAGCATCTACGGTGCAGGAACCCAGCGATCCGATAAAAAACGAACCCATAGTTGTTTTTAAAGAAAGTTTATTTTTAAAGAAGGATAGTCATTTTGATCGGTTGAGTTTTGATGACGTTTTATTCTTCGAAGCTGCAAGTAATTACACTTCAGTTGTAACCAAAAAGGGGCGGTATGTTTACTCGGCAATTTTGAAATATTTTGAGGAAAAACTACCCGGGGATAAGTTTATCAGGGTACACCGTTCTTATGTTGTTAATATTGACTCAATTACTGGATTTGAAGGGAATTATTTATTTGTTAATGACATACATATACCGATAAGTAAGAAACGTAAAGATGCATTGTTCAATATGCTGAACACCATGTAATCTCCCATTGTTAACTCATCTTTGTATTGTAAATTTACCATAATCTGACTTACTTTTATTTATCCGAAAGTTGTTTTTGTAAAAAGTGATAAGTGTATTGTGCTGTTTGTTCAAACCAGGGGTCGAAAAGCCAGAAAGGATGTGGTGTATCTGGTATTTCATGTACTTCTGAATAAATCCCGAGTGAATCCATAATTTTAATCATATCATCCCGCCCTGCATGAAAGCGCGGGTGCTGGCTATTAATAAAAAGCGTTGGTGGTGTATTGTGATCTACATGGCTTAATGCAGACGCTTCTTCCCATAAAGGTTTACTTTCTTTTTTATTGCTTCCAAACCAACGTGTAGCAGCTGAAGGCTTACCGGGTTTATCGATCCCTTCACTCGATAAAGGGTGCAAAAATGCCAAAACACCATCGATATTGACCAAAGCTTGTATTTTGTTTGAGTATTCGGGAAAAAAATTACTGTCAACAAATAATTCTGAATGCCCGGTTGTGGCAACAAGAGCGGCAAGCTGACCTCCTGCCGAAGTTCCGGATATCGCAATTCTTTCATCGTCAATCTGATATTCTGGTGCATTTTTGCGTAGCCACCGTATGGCATTTTTTATATCGATTACGCCAGCCGGATATTTTGCTTCAGGCGAAAGCCGATATTCAACAGTTGCTGTTACAAAGCCTCTTTGTGCAAGATAAATTGCAAGTGGGGCTTCCATTATTTTGTTGCCGGAACTCCAGCCACCACCATGTATCAATACAACACATGGGCGCTTGCTTTCTGATTTCTTGGGTTTGTATACGTCGATATGCATTTTTCGGTTACCGTAAACAGCATAAACTATATTTTGTGCTACTTCAACACTGTCGGTGATTACCGGGTGCACTGGTTTTATAAATGGATAATATTTCTTTTCCTTTTGATAGGCCGACTGAAGGGTGAAAGAAGAATCAACCTGATGACTTTGTCCATTAGCAGTAACCGCCCATAATAGGGAAATAATTATAAAAAAAGTAATTCGTATCATATAATTTGTGCAGAATTTTTTCTTGTTATTCTTCGTTAAACAGCTGTTGTTGTTTTTCCAAGGCAGCTTGTTTTACATATTTTTTCAAAGGATGCCCGGTATTTACCAAGTGCTCAATAAAGAGTGATGCCATTTTTTTTGCACCTGTCTCGTTAAAATGTGTATTGTCCTTTTTACCATCAGGTGCTTTTGAGTGAACATTAGCTGGAAAATGGAGATACAGGGGAATTGACTTTTCAGCCCCGAGATTATTAACCAGCTCACGGCTTTTATGGTGCATGTCAACTAAAGGAACATTAAACCTGGAAGCAACATTGCGAACTACCTCCGGGTATTTGCCGTGTGTTTCAACAAGAATGCTATCTTCATTAAAGTTTCTGCGTACAATGGGTGTGCATAATATTGGGTGTGCCCCTTTTTCATGTGTTTCTCGTACAAACTTTGAAAGATTGTAATCATATTCTTCCAGTGTTGAG
>JASMTI010000236.1:0-20498 GCA_041694375.1 Bacteroidales bacterium
TCACCTCGATTTATCCCCTAACTTGATGACTAAATCACCCCGGAAAATGGTCTTTGCCTTTACCCCACGCTTACAGCGTCTCGGATTTGATATTGGTTCCCTTGGGTTAAGCAACATAAATACGGGTGGAGATTTAATAATTGGTGAAAATGTTGATCCGATTATGGAAGATATCAAGCGGTTATCATCGTGGGTTTTTACCACCGATGTGGGTGCTTTGTACCAAACAGCCCATGTTGATGTTGGTGTAGCCGGTTTAAGCATTGTGCCTTATAAAAATAATCTCGAAACCGATAGCATTTATATTGATGATGCTTCAATGTTTACATACGACTCTCTATACTCATCGAAGTTTATGGCAAATTTTAAGGTTAAGTTTTTAACCATGCACGAATCGCCAACTTTCGACCTCGATTTTGTCCCTTCACTTGCTGTAATGTACGCACCTAAAACAGGTCATTCTGAATATTATGTCGATTTGATGCTTAACGGTTTTTTCAAAAAGCATATTGCCGGTATCCGTAGTGAAATTCTTTTTAACGGTCAGTTAGGTTTGAGTGTGCATTATGTGCGTTCATATTTTAAAGACAGGTATACAAAACTTTTAAACCCGTATGTTGCATTCGATTTCAAAAATTTTGGAATTACATACATGCAAAGCATTTATCTCGATAACGAATTAACATCAACATCGGGAATATCGAGTGGGGGGCAGATTTCTTTGGTGTTAAAATTAGGCAACGACCGGATTGTGCGCAAAACAGCACCACAAAGCACTTGGAAATAGCAAATAAGAAAATACAATAATTCCGGTGCATGGAAAGATAGTGTTCCCTTACAGCAGGATGGGTGCACCGGGTGTTTGTTTTATTTACTTCTATCCCGCGTCAGCTAAAGCAGAACAGCTTTTCCCGAGCATCGGGAGCAATTCATATGATGACTTCGATGTTACTCTAATTGTAAGTTGAAAATCCCTTTTTCCCATCAAAGCTATAAAGATGCCATAACAGCCATAGTGAATTATCCGCAGCATATGAATTGCCCCGGAATTCATGCCGGGGGGCTTAAATAAACAATCTCCAATCTCCAAAACCGGTCATCTGCCGTTCTATGATATAGTAGTCCGAAATGAATAGCATAAAATGAAATAAGCATAGCATTCACCAACAATTGTGCCTTATTAGCACCCATCAATCTCAACTCTCCAATATTTTGACAACCTGAAACCCCTGTGAAATATGTTCCTAAGGTCGCATTACACGGGGTAAACCTGAAGCTTCAAACCTGAAACCTCAAACCTGAAATCTGAAACTTGAAACCTGAAATCTAAAACCTGTATTCATTTTCTACACATTCCCGTTTCATTACTTCCACAATTAAATTACTTTTGTGTTTGTCAAAATAAGATACATACATCAAGTTTCTTTGAGCTTCTGATGTTTATGATGATCTTATTCAATTATAAAAATAATACAACAAGAATATGGGAATTACACAATTTCTGAGCAACTTATTTGGGACTAAATCCGACAGGGATATTAAAGAGATCATGCCTGTTGTTGAAGAAATCAAAAAAGAATACGAACGGATTATAAATCTTTCAAACGATGAGTTGAGAGCTGAATCGCAGGATATCAGGAAGGAGATAAACGATTATATTAAATCGGAAGAGGATGAGATTGCATCCTTGAAAGAAAAGGCCGAAAATGCCGAAATTGAAGAAAGTGAGAAGATATATGACCGTATTGACAAGCTTACCGAAACGATTGACGAAAAGATAGAAGAAGTCCTGAAAAAGGTTTTGCCGCGGGCTTTCGCCGTGGTTAAAGAAACAGCAAAACGTTTTAAGGAAAACGAAACAATAATTGTAACAGCTTCTGATTTCGACCGCGAAATGGCAGCCGGTTATGATAATGTGGATATCGACGGCGATCATGCAATATGGAGCAATACATGGATGGCCGGCGGCAATCAGATAACATGGGACATGGTGCATTACGATGTACAGTTGATTGGTGGCGTTGTGCTGCACGATGGTAAGATTGCCGAAATGGCAACTGGTGAAGGTAAAACACTGGTGGCAACCCTGCCTGTATTTCTTAATGCACTTACCGGTAAAGGGGTGCACCTGGTAACGGTTAACGACTACCTTGCACGTCGTGACTCAGAGTGGATGGGGCCAATCTATCAGTTTCATGGTTTGTCGGTTGATTGTATCGATAAACATAAGCCAAATTCTGAAGAAAGGCGTAAAGCTTATGCTGCCGATATTACGTTTGGCACCAATAACGAGTTTGGATTTGATTATTTGCGCGATAACATGTCAATCAGCCCCGACGATTTGGTGCAGCGCAAACACCATTATGCAATTGTCGATGAGGTTGACTCGGTATTGATCGATGATGCACGTACCCCGTTGATTATTTCAGGTCCTGTACCCCAGGCTTCAACTGATGAGCTATTTATGGAGTACCGCCCTAAAGTTGAAAAATTGGTACAGGCGCAGCGTAAAATGGTAACGCAGATTCTTGCCGATGCCAAGCGCTTGCTTAATAAAGAAGGGGCAACAAAAAAGGAACTCGAAGAAGGGGCTTTGCTATTGTTGAGGGCCCATAAAGGCTTACCTAAAAACAGTGCCCTCATTAAATTTCTTAGCGAAGAAGGGATAAAATCTCAAATGACAAAAGCGGAAAATTTCTATATGCAGGACAATAATAAAAACATGCATATTGTAACAGATCCGCTATACTTTGTTATTGAAGAACAGCACAATTCAATTGAACTGACAGACAAAGGCCTGGATTTGATTTCGGGTGATGTTGAAGACTCCGAATTTTTCGTGATGCCCGACATGGGTGGCGAAATGGCCCAGATAGAAAACGATACAAGTTTATCGGATGAAGAAAGGATCGCTAAAAAGGATGAGATTCTTCAAAACTACAGTGTGAAAACCGAAAGGGTGCACACCTTGAACCAGTTGCTTAAAGCCTATACTTTATTTGAAAAAGATGATGAATATGTGGTAATCGACAACAAGGTAAAAATTGTTGACGAACAAACCGGCCGTATCATGGAAGGGCGCCGGTATTCCGATGGGTTACACCAGGCTATTGAAGCAAAAGAGCGTGTAAAAGTTGAAGCAGCCACACAAACATTTGCTACGGTTACCCTGCAAAACTATTTCAGGATGTACCATAAACTATCGGGTATGACCGGTACTGCCGAAACAGAAGCAGGTGAGTTTTGGGATATATACAAACTGGATGTTGTGGTTATACCAACCAACCGCCCAATTGTGCGCGACGACAAAAATGATTTGGTTTACAAAACAAAACGTGAAAAATATAATGCCATCATCGACGAGGTGGTTGAATTGAATAAATTGGGCCGCCCTGTGTTGCTGGGTACCACATCGGTTGATATATCCGAACTGTTGAGCCGTATGCTCAAAATGAAAGGTATGAAACATAACGTGTTGAACGCCAAATTACACCAGCGCGAGGCCGAAATTGTTGCCGAAGCCGGGCACGAAGGAATGGTAACCATTGCGACCAACATGGCCGGTAGGGGTACCGACATCAAATTGTCGGATAAAGTGAAAAAAGCAGGTGGTTTGGCAATTATTGGTTCCGAACGTCACGATTCACGGAGGGTCGACCGTCAGTTGCGTGGCCGTGCCGGACGTCAAGGGGACCCGGGTTCTTCTCAGTTCTTCGTTTCGCTTGAAGACGACCTGATGCGCTTGTTCGGTACAGAACGTATCACCAAGGTGATGGACAGCATGGGATTGAAAGAAGGTGAAGTGATTCAGCATTCAATGATATCGAAATCAATTGAGCGTGCACAGAAAAAAGTAGAAGAAAACAACTTCGGGATCCGTAAGAAACTTCTGGAATACGACGATGTAATGAACTCGCAGCGTGAAGTGGTTTACAAGCGCCGCAGGCATGCATTGTTTGGCGACCGTGTAGAGGTTGATATCATGAACAACATGTACGATTCGGTTGAAGAACTGGTAGAAGCCTATCAAGATGGTGATTTTGAACAATTCAGGATTGACCTGATGCGTACGGCTTCAATCGACAGCCCTGTTACCGAGGAAGAATTCCAAAGCGGAAAGACTGACAATATTGTTGAAAAGGTTTATCGTGCAATGCTTGATGGCTATATCCGTAAGAAGGAACTGGTTTCAAAGCAGGCATATCCCGTGATTAAAAAAGTGTATGAAGAACGTTCGCACCAATATAAAAACATTGTGGTTCCGTTTACCGATGGTAAACGCATGTACCAGGTGGTAACGGACCTCGAAAAAGCTTATAACAACGAAGGAAAAGAAGTAGCCAAATCATTTGAAAAACAAATTATGTTGGCTACGATCGATGACGCATGGAAAGAGCAGCTCCGAGAGATGGACGACCTGCGGCAATCGGTTCAGAATGCTGCTTACGAGCAGAAAGACCCATTGCTGATTTACAAACTCGAATCGTTCAACTTGTTTAAGGATATGATCAACAATGTTAACCGTAAGGTTGTTTCAATACTCGCCAAAGGGCACATCCCAATTTCAGACCCATCGGAGGTACAGGAAGCTGAGGAGCGTAAACGTACCGATATGAGCCGTATGCAAACCGGACGCCAGGGCCTTGAGCAACCCGGGCGCGGGGGAAGTGATAAGGAACCACCTAAAAAAGCACAACCGGTACGCGTTGAGAAAAAAGTTGGGCGTAACGATCCTTGTCCTTGTGGTAGTGGAAAAAAATATAAAAACTGCCACGGGGCAGGTAAACCTGAATAACATTTTATAAAGAAAGCATGGATATTCTAAGTTTCATACATTGGGATGTTAACCCTGAAATATTTTCAATAGGGCCATTTTCGGTACGTTGGTATGGATTAATGTTTGCCATTAGTTTTATTCTTGGGTACAACATTGTTGAAAAGATGTTTAAGCACGAGAAAGAAAACCTGAAATGGCTCGACAGCCTTCTCATGTATATTGTTATTGGTACCATTGTGGGTGCACGCCTGGGCCATGTTTTCTTTTACGGATGGGAGTACTATTCTCAACATCCTGCCGAAATATTAATGATATGGAAAGGCGGACTGGCAAGTCATGGCGGTGCCCTTGGGGTATTTATCGCATTGTTTATCCATTCAAAATTAATTACCAAAAAGAATGTATTCTGGATTATCGACCGTGTTGTAGTGCCAACTGCATTGGCTGCCATGTTCATTCGTTTGGGCAATTTGTTTAATTCAGAAATATATGGAGTGCAGACATCATTGCCCTGGGGCTTTATTTTTGAGCGGAATGGGGAAACAGTAGCAAAACATCCAACTCAGTTGTATGAAGCCGGAGCCTATTTGATAACCTACCTGGTATTAAATAAGCTCTACTGGAAAACAGATGCAAAATCAAAAACCGGGATGTTGACCGGTGTTTTATTTGTTATGGTATTTACAGCACGTTTTTTTATTGAATTTATAAAACAAGACCAGGAAGCTTTTGAAGCAACCATGAGTTTGAACATGGGGCAATGGCTCAGTATACCTTTTGTTTTGGTTGGGCTTGGGCTCATCTTATTTGCACAGTACAGGAGTAAACATTCCGGTTCGGGCAAGTAAAAGTTTTTCAGTAAATGGAATACACGGGAGAATTGGCAGGATTGGCTACAGCAGTATGCTGGACTGCCACGGCAATGAGTTTTCAGTTTGCAACACGCCGCATTGGTTCGGTGTCGGTCAATCTCATACGCCTGGTGTTTGCTTTTCTGTTTTACGTGGCCTATACCAAAATTTTCATGGGGCAATGGCTGCCCTTTGATGCTCCGTTGAAAGCCTGGATATATTTGAGCATATCAGGTGTCATTGGCTTTGTTCTGGGCGACTTCTTTTTATTTAAATCATACGAATTTATCAGTTCTAAAATCTCGATGCTTATCATGACGATGGCGCCCCCTACGGCAGCCATATTGGGCTGGTTTATGATGGGGGAACAATTCTCAATGATGAATATATTGGGCATGGCACTGGTAATCGGAGGTGTGTCGTTGGTAATCCTTAAAAAAGACGTAGAAGGTGGCGTTAAAAAAAGCAGGTATTCGCTGAAAGGGATCCTTTTTGCTTTCGGAGGGGCAATTGGACAGGGCGTGGGGGCTGTTTTCAGCAAAGTTGGGATGGGGGATTATGATCCCTTTGCTTCATCGCAAATTCGCGTAATTTCAGGAATTATAGGTTTTGCAGTTTTAATTACCCTTATGAAACGGTGGGGTGGTGTTGTGAGGGGCGTTAAAGACAGAAAAGCATCGAAAGCATTGGTGCTTGGGTCATTTTTCGGGCCATTTCTGGGGGTTTCGTTAGGAATGGTTGCCTTTAAATTTACTTCGGTAGGCATTGCTTCAACACTGATGGCTACCGTGCCCGTTTTCATACTTCTACCATCGCACCTTATATTCAAAGAAAAGCTCACCCCAAACGAGGTTATCGGTGCTTTTATTGCCGTTGCAGGCATTGCTGTGTTCTTTGTTTAGATATAAACAAAAAAAAGAGAACGAAAATCGTCCTCTTTTTTGTGACTCAGCTGGGAATCGAACCCAGGACCCCATCCTTAAAAGGGATGTGCTCTACCAACTGAGCTACTGAGTCATTTTCTTATTTTTTATATCAAAAAACAAAACCTTAAAAGGGTACTTACCTACTTTAGCGCAGCATTGAAATGCTTGTTTTTCCCTTAAAGGCGGTGCAAAAATACGTGATTTTTCTTTCGCTCCAAATATTATCACCCCCTTTTTTTTAAAAAACACAGGCTTTAGTTATAAAGTTTTATAAAAGAGCAACTTATTTATTTGTAAAAATCTTCACATCAATAAAAAATGTTTACAGTTTACATTTATTAATGTATAAGATGTGAAATGTCTTAATGCAAATCATAAAAGTATATCACTTTTTCATCAAAAAAACAGGTGTTTTTGAAGTGTTGGAAGCGTTTTAATGTTTAAAAATATTAGTGGTCACTGAAATAGAAAGCGTTTCGGGCTGTACATATCTAAAGTAAAGTGAAATGGGGCGTATATTTTAAAGTCAGGGATATTTGTATATTTGAATTCCAGTTGAATTACAAAATATGTTAAATTAAGTATGCTTTGAGGTATTTCTGTGTTTATTCATTTTACAATTTTATCTAACTATGAAAAAATTAATCTGTTTATTATTTGTTTTTGGGGTTATAAGTTTAAACGCTGTCCAGGCACAAAAATTTGAGTTGATATCCTCTGGGTATTTTCAGAACAAAGGTGTTGATGTAATGGCCTTCGATGATATTTATCCGGAAGGTCACCAGGGGGGTGTGTCGCTTATAATGCACGGGCACCGTGTGGCTACAAATGGCGATATAAGGCTTGAACCTACGCCCGGGCAGTGGCAGCCGGTACCATTGCAGCGCGACCGGAAAATTGACCCGGACAATAATACCATTACGGCTTTTATGAGTTTTCCGGATTCATCGAGGCATATGACTGGTTTTAACCCCATGATTTACCCCGATTTGGTTTTTAACTACACCGTTACGGTAACCGGCAAAGAAAATGCTGTTGTTGTAACAGTGGACTTGGACCGGCCAATTCCTGAACAATTTGTAGGTAAAGTGGGCTTTAACCTGGAGCTTTTTCCGGGGGCTCTTTTTGGAAAACCATGGATTATGGATGATAAATCGGGTGTTTTTCCTCTTCAGCCTAATGGTCCAACACGTAACGAGCCGTCTAACCATAAACACCAAGGTGATTTTAACCCCGAAGGGAAAGCATCGCCCGAACAGCTTGCCGGTGATGGCTATAGCCCCGTAATTGCCGACGATATCGTGGCTGAACCTTATGCTACCGGCAAAAAATTTGTGGTCCGCCCTGATGATCCATTTAACCGTTTTGTGATAGAATCGGAAACTGCCGACCTGAAATTATACGATGGCCGTATGAACCACAACAACGGGTGGTTCGTGGTTAGAAGTGAAGTGCCGGCAGGTAAAACTAAAGGAGCGGTTAAGTGGGTAATAACCCCCAATGTTGTTGACGAGTGGCTTTATAAACCTGTAGTTCAGACCTCGCAGGTGGGGTATCATACAAGGCAGGATAAAATTGCCATTATTGAACTCGACAGCAGAGATGATGAGCGCTATCAACCTTCGTTGTATCAATTTACCGAAAATGGCGAAAAGCAGGTTTTGGTAAAGGATGCACAGGAATGGGGGGATTTTTTACGTTATGACTATTTGAAATTTGATTTCACAGAAATAAAAGAACCCGGGCTGTACCAAGTCCGCTATAATAATTCTACTTCTTCAGTTTTCCGCATCGACGGGGATATTTACGAACGTGGGGTATGGCAACCTGTTCTGGAATATTTTTTACCGGTTCAAATGTGCCACATGCGTGTAAACGAGAAATACAGGGTCTGGCATGATGTATGCCACATGGACGATGCCCGCATGGCCCCGGTTGATTTTAACCACATCGATGGTTACCGGCAGGGCGAATCAACAATGACACAATATGAACCCGGCGACGAAGTGCCGGGCTTAAACATAGGTGGCTGGCACGATGCCGGTGACTTCGACCTGAGGGTTGAATCGCAGGCAGGCGAGACCTATATTTTATCGCTTGCTTACGAGGCTTTTGATGTCGATTATGATGTTACATCAATTGACCAGCAAAATCGGGTTACCGAAATCCATCAGCCTGATGGAAAGGCTGATTTGCTTCAGCAAATCGAAAACGGTGCATTAACGGTGCTTGCCGGGTATAATTCACTCGGGCGTTTGTATCGTGGTATTATATGTAACGATTTGAGGCAATATGTGATGTTGGGCGATGCTGCTGCGATGACCGACAATAAACCGGGTAATAATGATGACCGCTGGGTTTTTACAGAAAACAACCCGAGGCGTGAACTGACCACAGCTGCTCAAATGGCTGCGGCTTCGCGTGTGTTGAAAGGTTTTAACGATACTCTGAGCAGGCAGGCCTTATCCTGTGCGATAGAATTATATGAAATTACAGATGTTAACCAGCATTCAAAAGCATCTAAAATACATGCGGCAAGCGAGTTGTTTCTTACAACCAAAGCCGAAAAGTATAAAAATTATTTATTGGAAGAAGTAGATTATATTGCTGAAAATATTGACCGCGTTGGTTGGTACCTTGGGCGGACAGAAAAGATGTTGGACGACCAGGGTTTTACCAAAGCTGTACGTGCTGCATTGGTTGGGCTTAACAATCAAATAGAAGAACAAGGAGCCGAAACACCGTACGGGATACCATACCGTCCGCATATCTGGGGCGCAGGATGGAATATCCAGTCCTTTGGTTTCCGCCAATATTTCTTGCATTCTTCTTATCCCGACATTTTTAAACCTGAATATGTTTTCAATGCACTAAATTTTGTTTTGGGATGTCATCCCGGAACCAATACATCATCATTTGCATCGGGGGTTGGTGCCCGTTCTGCAACGGTAGGTTATGGTTTAAACAGGGCAGATTGGTCATACATCCCCGGTGGTGTGATATCGGGAACAGCCCTTATCAGGCCTGATTTTCCGGAATTGTTAGAATTTCCATATCTGTGGCAGCAAGTTGAATATGTGATGGGGGGCGGTTCTTCTCATTATATGTTTTTGGTATTGGCGGCTCAGCAATTACTAGATGATGAGTAGAAGAGTTGAGGCTTAGTGACTCAGATTAAAATTAGGGGGGATGAGTTTATTTTTATAACTTTTCTGATACAATTAAGCCACGAATTCACGAATGATAAAATAAACACGAAATAAATTCCGATGGTAATCGGAATAATATTCGAGCATTCATGGCAATTTTTTCGACGAATGCAGTTTCATTTTTTCTCCCTTAGTGTTATGACTGAGTATGATTATAGTGTCCACTCGAATTGGGAAGTGATCCGGTTTCACTTTGAGTGGAGCCTTGACTGGTAAAAATATTGAAAAATAAAAATCCCGATTAATACTGTCATTCAGTACTAATTGGGATTTTTTTGAGGTACCTGGCGGATTCGAACCGCCGTACGCGGTTTTGCAGACCGCTGCCTAGCCACTCGGCCAAGGTACCATTGTTGTATTGAACGTTTGCTTTTGCCTGTTTAGCTTAGCGGCTGCAAATATATTTAAAAAATACGGTTATCAAAAAACTATTTTAATAAAAATTAGCGGCTCATCGTAATGCTCACTTTCCCAATTTGTCCGCCCATTGGTGGGTTGTGCTTCGAAACTTTAATGCTTGCTTTTTTAATGGTATCAAAATTTTCGTAAAGGGTGTCGAGTATGCGCTTGCAAATATTTTCAAGCAAGTACGATTTCTTTTCCATTTCCGACTTAATAATTTTGTAAACCTTCTGGTAATCGAGTGCATCGTGCAGGTTGTCGCTTATTGCAGCTGTGTCACAGTTGGTTTCAATGGCAATATTTACAGTGAATTTATTGCCTACTACCTGTTCTTGTTTGAAATGCCCGTGAAAGGCATAAAATTCCATTTCTTCAATTTCAATTAATCCCATATCTTTATAAATCTGAATGAATGATAACGCTTGCGAAGGTACAATTTTTAGGTGGCTTTGCATCTGAAGTCCATTAAAACGTTTAACTTTGTCGGCTATAAAAAAATGAGTATGGCTGAACATTCTGAAAACAAAAAAAGCGTGGCTAAAACAAGGAATTTTATTCACGAACTGGTTGAAAAAGATATTAGCGAAGGGAAAAATAATGGAAGGGTACATACCCGTTTTCCGCCTGAGCCAAACGGATACCTACATATCGGGCATGCAAAGGCAATATGTCTCGATTTCGGAACTGCCGAAAAATTTGGGGGAAAGTGCAACCTGCGCTTTGATGATACGAACCCAACAAAAGAGGATGTTGAATATGTTGATTCAATAAAAGAAGACATCAAATGGCTTGGTTACGACTGGGAAGACCGCTTATATTATGCATCCGACTTTTTTGACGATTTATATGACTTTGCCGTAAAGCTGATTAAAGAAGGCAAAGCTTATGTTGACGACCAGCCTTCTGAAATCATAAGCGAGCAGCGGGGCACACCACAAAAACCAGGGATTGAAAGCCCATACCGTAACCGCCCTGTCGAAGAAAGCCTTGACCTTTTTCAGCGTATGAAAAACGGTGAGTTTGAAAATGGGGCTAAAGTGCTACGCGCCAAAATTGATATGGCTTCGCCCAACATGCACATGCGCGACCCGCTGATGTACCGTATCAGCCATGCCACACATCACCGTACCGGCGATCAATGGTGCATTTACCCCATGTATGATTTTGCCCACGGGCAATGCGATTATTTCGAAGGCGTAACCCACTCGCTTTGTACACTTGAATTCGAAATTCACCGCCCGTTATATAACTGGTTTGTTGATCAACTGGCAACCGATGATTATCGTCCAAGGCAAATTGAATTTTCACGACTGAACCTGACTTACACCATGATGAGCAAACGCAAATTGCTGCAACTGGTAGAAGAAGGTTACGTGAAAAGCTGGGACGATCCACGGATGCCCACACTTTCTGGTATGCGCCGAAGGGGGTTTACCCCGGCATCGATACGTAACCTGATTGAAAAGGTTGGTATTACCAAAACCGAAGGTATGATTGACGTTGCACTTCTTGAACATGCCGTACGTGAGGACCTGAACAAAACGGCACAACGTGTAATGGGTGTACTTGATCCGCTAAAAGTGGTTATTACCAATTATCCCGAAGACAAGGTTGAAATGGTTCAGGCTATTAATAACCCGGAAGATGAAAGTGCCGGCAGGCGTGATGTGCCATTTACCCGCGAATTATATATCGAACGAGAAGATTTTATGGAAGACCCACCGCGTAAGTTCTTCCGTTTGTCCCCGGGCAAAGAAGTACGTTTGCGTTATGCTTATTATGTAACTTGTAACGAGGTAGTTAAAAACGATGACGGCGAAGTAGTAGAACTCCGCTGTACGTACGACCCTGAAACCAAAGGCGGAAATTCGCCCGACGGACGCAAGGTTAAAGGTACCTTGCACTGGGTTTCGGCTTCAGAAAGCGTTAAAACAGAGATCCGTTTGTACGATCGTTTGTTTGAAGTTGAAAACCCATCGGCTACCAAGGATCAGGACTTTAGGGAGTTCTTGAATCCAAAATCGTTGCAGGTGCTTGATTGCTGCTACGTTGAGCCTTTTGTGAAAACGGGTGAACCACTCGATCATTTTCAATTTGAAAGAAAAGGCTATTTTAACATTGATAAAGATTCAACCCCTGAAAACCTGGTTATAAACCGCACTGTTACCTTGCGTGATAACTGGTCCAGGAAAATGAGCAACAAGAAGTAAAGATACTGGAGAGGCTTTCAAATATTTTTGAAAGCTGTCTCTCTTTTTTTTTACCCTCATCGTTTCTAACGGTGAGGGTTTTTTTATTAAATTTACATGACTGCTTTTAATTAACAAGACATAATTTCATGGGGGTTCGGCTTTATTATTTGTTATTTTTTCTTTTGTTCATCTTTAATGGTGTCCAGGCAATTCAATACGGTATTTCAGAGATTGAATATTTTAACCGCCGTGACTACAATGCAGGCACCCAGAATTGGAGTATATCGCAGGCAGATAATGGTTTAATGTACTTTGCCAATAACGACGGAATTATTGAATACGACGGTACAAATTGGCGTTTGCTGCCTAAGTTTGTGAACAGTATCACACGGGCCGTACTTGCTCATGATGATCGTGTTTACGTTGGGGCTAATGGGGCATTTGGTTATTATGAATCCGATTCTTTGAAAAATTTCAAGTATCATTCACTTAACGAGCGTTACAACTTAAACAACGTTGGCGATTTCTGGAAGATATTTGCTTTTGACGGGAAAATTATTTTCCAATCGGAAAAAGAATTGTGCATCTATTCACCTGAAGAGGGTGTGGATGTTATTAGGGCCCATTCCAGGATCCCCTCTTCATTTTTGGTAAATGGCATGTTGTTGGTTCATGATGAAACCCTTGGCTTGTTAGAATTAAGGCAGGGAAAACTTTTTCGTTTGCCCGGGGGTGAAATTTTTTCATCACATGCGCCTTGGGCGATTCTGCCCCTAAATAATGATGAAATTATTATTGGCACCATGAACAACGGTTTGTTTAAATGGGGACTTTCCGGATTTGAAAAATGGGATGTGCCCGCATCCGGCTTTCTCGAGAAAAACAATGTGTTTTGTGGTACTGTAACTGATGATGAATTAATATTTGGTACAATTCAATCGGGGGCTGTGGTTGTTGATAAAACCGGAAACATAAAAATGGTTGCCGATAAAGACCGGGGCCTTAACAATAATACGGTGTTAAGCATGTACGTTGATAACCAGGACAATGTATGGTGCGGGCTTGATAACGGGATATCCAAAATTCAGTACAACCGTGCCGTGAGCTTTATTCAGGGATATTACGATACAGGAACAGGGTATTGCATGGCACGGAACCGTGACAATGTGTTTTTAGGCACCAATCAAGGATTATATACAATTGGTGAAAATAAATTTGGTGACCCGCTTAAAACGCGTGATGATTTTAATCGGGTTAGTGGGACAAATGGACAAGTATGGTCGTTATTTAAAGATACTTTGACCAACAATGTATTGTGTGGGCATAACCTTGGTGTTTTTGTTGTAGATAAACAAAAAGCTAAAAAAATTACACCTCCAGATATTAATGGTGCCTGGGACTTTAAAATAATCCCCTCACGCCCAAATTGGCTGATAACCGGAACATATGGCGGGTTGTCAGTGCTCAAGCGTACAGAAAAAACATGGTCTTTTTCTCACAAAATCGATGGTTTTGATGAATCATCACGTTTTATTGAATGGGCCAATGACGGTGCTTTATGGGTAGTACATGGCGTACGAGGTATATTTAAACTTTATTTTAACGCTGATTATACAAAGGTTGAAGAGGTTAAATCATTTCATGATTTTAAAGGGTTGGAAGATTCACTGAATTTTACCATTTCTAAGGTAAACAACAAGATTTTATTTACTTCCGATCATGGTTTGTATTTTCCTGAGAAAAATGGGATTGACTTTTACCGTAGTGATTTTGAGCAATATTTTATCGATTATAACCAGTTCCCCAGTCAAATTAAACAAGACCCTTTTGGCAATGTATGGTATTTTATGAATGAAGGGGTGGGGGTGCTACGGCTACAGGAAGATGGAACATACAGGCACATATACAATCCGCTCTTAACGTTAAAAAATAAATTGGTAAGTGGTTTTGAGTCGATTTATTTTTGGGACAAAGAAACAACATTCTTTGGTGTCGAGGATGGGTTTGGCCAATACTCTGTTGTTAATGATATAAACTATTACCAACCATTCGATGTACATATACGCCCGTTTCGCAATCAATCACCAAACGGAGGGTATGGTGAATTTTATGTCAGTAGTTTTGACAAACACACTCAAAATTATATACCTGTTTTTCCATTTGAGCATAATAACTTCGAAGTAGAGTATTCGGCCACGTGGTTCGGGAATAGTGAGGTTGAATACACGACCTGGCTTGAGGGCTTTGAGCAGTCATGGCAGCCATGGACTAACACAACGGCCCGGCAGTTTACACGCTTGCCCGAAGGCGAATATGTGTTTAAAGTTAAAGCACGTAACATGTTTGGCGTGGAAAGCCTGCCGGCTGTGTTTAAATTCTCAGTTTCTCCTCCATGGTACCGTTCTGCAATTGCCAATACCATCTACATTATCCTGATATTGTTGTTCATGGTGTTGTTGTGGTATATTACTTCCCGTTTGGTGCAAAAAGCTGCTTTAAAAGAAAAAGACCGTCAGAAAGAAAAGTATAGGGAGCGGGAAGAAGCATTGCGACATGAAGCTTTGATAAATGAAAAGGAGATGATACGTTTGCGAAATGAAAAGCTTCGGAATGATATGGTTTATAAAGAAAAAGAGCTTGCTAATTCAACCATGCACATCATTCAGAAAAATGAATTTCTGAAAAAAATTAAAAGTGAATTGCTGAAAATAAATGGTGAAAGCCCGGCTTCAGCAATAGATAAAAAAGTTGCTTCAGTAATTCGAAAAATTGAACGTGACATCGAAAATGAAACCCATTGGGAAGTATTTGAAACCCATTTTGAACAGGTCCATGAAGCCTTTTTAAAACGTTTGGCATCCAAACACAGAGGGTTAACCCCGCGTGAGCTCAGGCTGGCCGCTTATTTGCGAATGGATATGTCGTCGAAAGAAATTGCTTCATTGATGAATATAACACCCCGGGCTGTTGAAAACAATCGTTCACGTTTAAGGAAAAAACTAAACCTCGGCCAGGGGGAAAATTTGGTTGATTACATACTCAATATTTAAAATAATCCTTGCGTAATTTATATTGGTTTATCGTTATTCACCTGATAAGGTGCTATAGCTTTTCTTTTGGTATTGTGTGTGTTCTGTTTGCTGTTCTGTGTGTTTGTTTTTATTTTTTATATGCTTGAAAAACAGAATTATAGGGTTTATGTTGTGAGTTTTTTGTGAGTTATTTGTTTGGTGTGTGTGAGCCTTTTGTGTGTTAAAAAATTGTGAAGTGTTTGGATGTGACCTTAGATTTGCATCTATGGTTTAACTAAAAATTTCCAAATCATTTCACTATGAAAAAAACACTAGGAATTTTACTTTTATTAATGTGGGCAGCAACCCTGCCTGCACAGGAAGTTACCGTAAGTGGTACTGTAACTTCTGCTGCCGACGGTTCTCCTATACCAGGAGCTAGCGTGGTAGAAAAAGGTACCACAATTGGTACAGTTACAAATGTAGATGGAGAATATTCCATTACTACAGGAACAGGTAGTACCCTTATTTTCTCATTTGTAGGTATGCAAACGGTAGAACGTACTGTTACAGGGCCTACTTTGGATGTAGAATTACAAGAAGTAATGACCGATCTTGATGAAGTGATCGTTGTTGGATACGGTGTTCAGAAAAAGAGCGTTGTGACGGCAGCTATTAGTAGTGTCGATTCTGAAGATCTCGACAAAACGAAACCTTCCCGTATTGAAGATGTATTGAAGGGAAAAGTTTCGGGTGTACAAATCACTCAAAGCTCCGGTCAGCCGGGTTCCGATTCTAAAGTAAGGATCAGGGGTATAGGTACTATTAATAATAGTGAGCCGCTTTACATTGTCGACGGAATGGCCGTGGGGGGTGGCATCAGTTATCTTAACCCTTCTGATATCGAATCGGTTGAGATCCTTAAAGATGCAGCCTCAGCTGCCGTGTATGGTGCACGTGCCGCCAATGGTGTTATCCTGATTACGACCAAGCAAGGATCGAAAGGTGCTGCTAATGTGAATTACGATTTCTCGTACGGGTGGCAAAACCCATGGAAAAAGAAATCAGTACTGGATGCTACAGAGTACATGGTTATCATGAACGAAGCATTGCTGAACGATGGCAACGCACCACGTTATACTCAGGAACAAATAGCCAACGCAGGTGAAGGTACAGATTGGCAAGATGAAACTTTCAACTACAATGCACCGGTGGTTAACCATCAGGTTAGCATTGATGGTGGTAGTGATAAAGGAAGTTATTTCCTCTCATTCGGGTATTACAACCAGGAAGGTATCGTAGGTGGTAATTACGATAAATCGAATTATGAGCGTTACAGCATTCGTATGAACAATACTTACGAATTATTCGATTACGATCGTTTGTTGTTTAGTAATATGCGTGTTGGAACCAATATGGGCTATTCACGTGTACTTTCTACCGGAATTGAAACCAACACTGAATATGGTTCGGTGCTGGGTAGTGCGTTGACTTTTAACCCAACCGTGCCGGTGTATGCCGAAGATCCGGATGCCGTTCTGGAAACTTATCCTACAGCAGTTACCGATGAAGAGGGGAAAGTATTTTCTATCCCGCCATCAGGATTTCAAGAAATAGCAAACCCGGTTGCGATGCTTAATGCACCAACCAGCAACCTGAACAATGAAGATAAGTTTGTATCATCATTCTGGGCCGAGCTCGAAATTGTTGAAGGTTTGAAGTTCAAATCAAGTTATGGTGTCGACCTTGCTTTTTGGGGATCTGATGGGTACGAATTTCCACATTTCCTTGCCACACAAGGAAAACACTTAACACGTAGCCATGTTTATTCAAACATGCACCGTGGTTTCACATGGCAGGTTGAAAATACACTGACATACAACAAAACATTTAATGACAAACATAATTTGAATGTACTGCTTGGACAGTCAGCCGAACAATACAAGCTCCGTGAGTTATATGGCGACGATTACGACCTGTTGGAATACAACCCCGACAAAGCTGTAATTAATTACGCCATTGCCGATCGTGACGATGAACGCGTGGCAGGCGGTACAGGTGGTTTTTCATCTCAAACACTTGCATCATATTTCGGACGTGTTGATTATAACTTCGATGAAAAATATATGATCCAGGCTACTGTACGCCGCGATGGAGCCTCAAGTTTTGGACCGAACAACAAATGGGCAATTTTCCCATCAGTTTCGGTTGGATGGAACGTAATGAACGAATCTTTTATGGAAGACCGTGCCGACTGGCTCGATTATTTGAAACTACGTGCCAGCTGGGGTATGAACGGTAACCACCGTATCGAGTTATTTGGTTATACCAGTTTAATGGATGGAAACCAAAATTATTACTTCGGATCGGGCGATTATTCAACCATGCAATATGGTAGCAGCCCGTCACGTATATCAAATCCTGACCTGAAATGGGAAGAATCAACTCAGATTGATATCGGTTTCGATGCCGGATTATTGGATAATGCTTTGATGATCGGATTTGATTATTTCAAAAAAACCACAAATGGTATGTTAATGGCACAACCAATCCCTGCTTATGTGGGTAAAGGTGCCCCATTGGCCAATGCAGGCGATATGGAAAACAGTGGCCTCGAATTCAGCCTGACATATAAAGGTAGCGTAGGCGATTTCAACTACAATGTATCAGCAAATGCCACATACTTGCAAAACGTACTTATTAACATGGGTAACGAATCGGGCGAAGCAATTTATGAAAGTGCCGGTGCCACAGGTGTTGGTGATTTTGTAAAAGGTAAAAACGGTGAAGTGTTCCCATATTTCTTCGGTTTTAAAACGGATGGTATTATTCAAAATCAGGCCGAAGCCGACGAGTATAACTCAACTTTCGGAGAAAGTGCCCAGCCTGGTGATGTTCGCTTTTTGGATATAGCAGGTACTACTGATGAAAATGGAAATGAAATAGCTGACGGACAAATAACCGATGCCGACCGTACGAAGATTGGTAAGGGAATGCCCGACTGGACTTATGGATTAACATTGGGTGCCGATTGGAAAGGTTTTGATGTAAATATTTTCTTCCAGGGTAGTTATGGAAATGACATTTTTGATTATTCGCAACGTGGAGACATCCCGGCAATGAACCGTCCGTCATGGATTCTTGACCGCTGGATTGGTGAAGGTACTTCGAACGAGCTACCACGTGTTACAAACCAAAATACAAACCGTAACTGGAGATCGTCAGATCTCTACATCAAAGACGGATCATACCTGCGCCTGAAAAATATGCAGTTTGGCTATACGTTGCCAGCAAGTGTTTTAAGCAAAAAAATTGTTAAGCGTTTGCGTGTATTTGTTTCAGGAGAAAACCTATTGACATTAACGAAATACGATGGCTTCGACCCTGAAATTGCTTCAGGTGGATATACTACAATTGGTATCGACCGTGGTATTTACCCACAGGCACGTACCATATCTGTTGGTGCTAACATCACATTTTAATCATTAAAAATGAACAACATTATGAATAAATACATCAAAATATTGTTAATCGCTACACTCTTTACCGCTTCTTCATGTAGCGACGATTTCCTGACAATATACCCGACTTCATCGCAGGAAGCAGGAGGTGAAGCAACTGAGGGTGCAATTTTAGCAAACCTCGGTTCATGTTACCAGATTTTACTATTCGACAGTTATGCCGATTATCAGTATAACAGTATCGTACTCATGTCCGATCTTCGTTCGGATGATATTTTCAAAGGTGGGGGTGATGCCGGTGACCAGGCACAACTTTACCGTTTGTCACAATTTGATGCAACAGCGCAAGAGCTGCCCGGTGGATTGTGGAATATTTATTACAGTGGTTTAAGCCGCACCAATAATGCGATTTCGGCTTGCGAAAACGCCATTGGTGTTTCTGAAGAAAAAGTAAACCAGTATTCTGCTGAAGCTCATTTTCTGAGGGCTTATTACGTACATTGGTTGTGGAAATTCTGGGGGAATATTCCTTACTTCGAGGAAGACCTTCCCGCTCCTTATATGGCTGAACAATATACGGCCGATGATATCTACAACGAAATTATCGCCGACCTTGATTATGCCATTGAAGGCGATAAGTTGCCAATACAAACTACACCTCAAAACGATGGCCGTGCAACGAAAGCTGCAGCCATGATGCTTAAAGCACGTGTGGTGATGTACCAGCAGGATGAGTCGCGTTACGGTGAAGTTATGGCCGACATGGCCGAAATTATCACAAGTGGAGATTTTGAATTGGCTGATTATGCCTCTATATGGACCCGTGATGGTGAATTTGGTCCTGGTTCAATCTTTGAAGCCAATCACCTTCCCGAAGGCAAAGACTGGGGAGCTGCATGGCAGGGATACGGTACAAACCTACCGGCATTTATTTCTCCTAACGAGTTGAGCGGTGTTGACCAACTAAGTGGTGTTGCCGATTATAAAGGTGGCTGGGGTTTTGGCCCTGTTCGTTCACAAACTGTTGATATTTTTGAAGATGGAGATGCACGCCTTCCGGCTTCAATTAATTATTTTGAAGACGGGACTTATACACCCCGTTTCCAGAATACCGGTTACTTTATGGCTAAATATGCTGCTCGTGAAGGATATAACGAAGCTCCTTACACACAAGATTTGAACTACGAAAACAATGTTCGAATATTCCGTTATGCCGAAGCATTGCTTAATGCTGCCGAACTTATTGTTGTTCATGGTGTTGCACCTGTTGGTGGCGTTTCGGCGCAAAATTGTCTCGACCAGGTACGTAATCGTGCAGGCCTCGAATCAATTCCGGCTACAGTTGAGAATATAAAACTTGAGCGCCGCCGTGAATTTGTTGGCGAGGGAATGCGTTTTTGGGATGTTGTTCGCTGGGGCGATGCCCAGGAGCTTAATGATAACCTACCTGAGTTTTCATCGGTTCGTACATGGGAGCCTTATATGAAATATCTGCCAATTCCACAATCGGAGATTGATAAAACCGAAGGGGAATTTAAGTTGCAGCAAAATGAAGGTTATAACTAGCCAATTGAGCCCATCTACCAGTTTTGCAAAAACCTAATTCACCCTGGGCGCGGTTAACTTGACATTGCCTGGGGCAGACTTCACAGCAGTCTAAAAGATTTAA
>JASMTI010000237.1:0-2526 GCA_041694375.1 Bacteroidales bacterium
GTCCATTTTTCACACATGCCATTTGTACGCTTGTCACGGTAAGCTACCGGTTGTTCCAGCGGCATACCGTTGTCTCCAAGCAATACAAAATCTACCCCCCACGAATCGGCACCAACGCTACTTATTGGCACTTCACTATCACGAATTGCTTTTTCAATAAGAGCGTTTATTCCACCAGTAATGCGGTCAAGGTTCCAACGTTCATGGCCATCAATCCATTCAATTGAATTTGAAAAACGCCCAATTTCCTTCATTTCAAAAGTATTGGAGAAAATCCCCTGAACCAAACGGATACTTCCGGCCCCCATATCAATTGCGAGGTAAGACTTCGATTTATTCACAATTACCCTATTTTTTTGCTCGTAACTTTTTAGCTTCATATTCACCACCATTAATCAGGTACATCAACGGTTGCGGGCGGTCAACGCCCTCAATAAAGTTTGGTCTTTTTTGCCATGGTGCAACTGAATTAACATTTGCCAAATCCATCCAATATTGCAATACCGAAGGTTTAAGCCCCCACGTCATATGAAAATGGTTAGCCGGGGCAAATTGTTTATACTCAGTCATTGAAGCATATTTGGGCACAATCCAGCTATGCGGCCATGTTACATTTGAACTATTTGCTACAAAAGATGCAAGTTCGTTGGGAAGATCAACCGTTTCGGCTTCATCCCAAACCATGCTAAACATCCCGTTAAGATGGCTGTATGTTAAGCGGCTGGCAATTCCTTGAATTCCACCAGGCGAAACAAATTCAACACTGTTGCCGCCACCCGGGAAATACCCTTCATCGGCACCAGGCATTGAAATGTTTGCCATTATCTCCTTTTCAGTTGCCCCCGGCATGGCTGCCCAGTTTAAGCTTGCCGAACCTGAGTTATCGCCGTCAACTATCCCCTTGGCAGCCCATATCTCGTCACCTTTAAAATTCACGCCCAAGCTTTTAGCCTTTGCAACAAGTTCATCGGCACCCCACACTTTTCTAAAATCCATAAAAAGTGGCGGGTTACCACCTGTGAGCCAGGTTTTAAACAACATGGTGAGTGTACCCTGCATGTCAGCTTCAGTTCCAAAAGGCATAACCGGCTTAGTCCCATTATGGTCAAATGTTGAATTGAACAATGACTCAGCCATATCGCAAATCGGAAGGGTAATGCCACGGCGGTCGCTCCCCCACTCTAACTGGTTCATAAAAGCACCTCCCGCCGCATTTAACTCTTTAAGCAAGTCGCGCATTATCAAATACATCGACAATGACTGATCGAGGCGAGCACTTGCTTCGTGCTGCGATAAATCAATACTTTTCAGGTTTGTTTCCAACCAGTTGCGCAAAGCCCTCAACTCCTCTTTATCGTAATCTTTTTTCTGAAGTTTATCTGAAAGCAACTTCATATCCAAACGGGTAATCTCAACTCCGAATGTTTCGCGGGTGGCATTGATATGCGAAAGGGCCGTTTCCATCCCCATTGAATCGTGACCAAAACACACCACACGTTGCCCTTTCAGCCCCACATAAGCTACAGCCGCATAAGCCCAGTCGGTGACACTTTGCAAGGTTTCAGGTGTTATAGTGGGCTTGAGCCCGTTATCGTCCCACTGCCCCACATTCAGGTGTGTTAAACGCCCCTGCTGGGCAAAAGCCCCGTTAACGGCATGGGCAAAAACCACCCCCGGCTTAGGGGCACTGTTTCCACAGGTTATATTCAATGGTGTATCAGCAGGGAAATGTGCCATCAGGCTCATGAGTGATAATTGCGGAAAAGCCCATGTATCGGGAGTACAAACCACTATATTTACCCCTTCGCCCTTAAATTGCTTGGCAACCAAGTCGGCCTGTGGTTCACCATCGATCAGCACAGGCGACCAAACTACTTTTGGAACCTGTCCGTTGGGCATTTTTACTTGTTGTTGTATATGATTCGCCACCATTTCAACAATATTTACCGTACGCAGTCGCGACTCCTCGTCAATACGGGGATCACCTGCCGCACAAACACCTATGGTTACATCAACCCGGCTAATGTCAGTTTTTGAATTGGCAATTCGTTTAGCTGTGTTCATATTATGTGACAGTGAATTAATAATATAATTGATGATTTCAAAGTTAAGAAAGTGAATGTTTGCCGTGAGGTACAAAAAATGCTATTTTGTGTCAAAAATTAACATTATAAAAATGAAATGGAAAACCGGAGCTGATAAAAAAGCTGATCCTTCGACAATTGAGCAACATTTTATGCCAATTTATCCCGAAGTGCATTGTTGTCGATACTGGAAATTAAACGAATGGGAGTACACCAAAATGTCGTTTCCTTTTTGGAGATTATATTACAACACCATATCCGGTGCATCAGTGAGTTACCACGATCAGCAATACCAGTTAACCGAAAACAATTTGATTATTATACCCCCACACACATCTTTCTCAACATCGTTAAAAAAGAAAGCCACAGAGGGTATCATTGGAAAGCGTATAGAATCGGACGATGAAATCTTTGAGCTAAAAGAACAAGGAATGGTTGACCA